>NZ_JBNRIJ010000003.1:51436-145766 GCF_053557675.1 Pseudomonas sp. XP1
TTTCGCCCAGGGCACCTTCGCCTCCAAGGTCGAAGTGGCTGGCGACAAGCTGAACGTCACCCGTGAAATCGACGGCGGCCTGCAGACCGTTGCACTGAACCTGCCGGCCATCGTCACTACCGACCTGCGCCTGAACGAGCCACGCTACGCGTCGCTGCCGAACATCATGAAGGCCAAGAAGAAGCCGCTGGAGACCGTTACTCCAGACGCGCTGGGCGTTTCCCTCGCCTCCACCAACAAGACCCTGAAGGTTGAAGCTCCGGCTGCCCGTAGCGCTGGCATCAAGGTCAAATCGGTGGCCGAACTGGTCGAGAAGCTGAAGAACGAAGCGAAGGTAATCTGATATGACTATCCTGGTTGTCGCTGACCTTTCACAAGGTCTGGAAAACGGTGCCGTAGCCCCGGCCACCCTGAACACTGTTGCCGCTGCCGCCAAGATCGGTGGTGATGTGCACGTGCTGGTCGCTGGCCAGAACGTGGGCGGCGTTGCCGAGTCCGCTGCCAGGATCGCTGGCGTGGCCAAAGTGCTGGTTGCCGATAACGCTGCCTACGCCCACGTGCTGCCGGAAAACGTCGCGCCGCTGATCGTTGCTCTTGTTGAGCAAGGCGGGGCCAAGGGCTACAGCCACGTGCTGGCCCCGGCCACTACCAACGGCAAGAACATCCTGCCGCGCGTTGCCGCGCTGCTGGACGTGGACCAGATTTCCGAGATCATCTCGGTCGAGTCCGCCGACACCTTCAAGCGCCCGATCTATGCCGGTAACGCCATTGCCACCGTACAATCGAGCGCTGCCATCAAGGTCATCACCGTGCGTACCACCGGCTTCGACGCCGTGGCTGCCGAAGGTGGTTCGGCTGCCATCGAAGCGGTCGGCGCTGTGCATAACGCTGGCATCTCGGCCTTCGTGGGCGAAGAGCTGGCCAAGTCCGACCGCCCAGAGCTGACCGCTGCCAGGATCGTCGTTTCCGGCGGCCGTGGCATGGGCAATGGTGACAACTTCAAGCACCTGTACAGCCTGGCCGACAAGCTCGGCGCTGCCGTCGGTGCTTCGCGCGCTGCAGTCGACGCCGGCTTCGTGCCGAACGACATGCAGGTCGGCCAGACCGGCAAGATCGTCGCGCCACAGCTGTACATCGCCGTCGGTATCTCCGGCGCGATCCAGCACCTGGCTGGCATGAAGGACTCCAAGGTGATCGTGGCGATCAACAAGGATGAAGAAGCACCGATCTTCCAGGTAGCCGACTACGGCCTGGTCGCTGACCTGTTCGAAGCGGTTCCGGAGCTTGAACAACTGGCCTGATCCACCAATGCAAGAAGCCCGGCCTTCAAATCGAGGGTCGGGCTTTTTTGTGGCTGCACCATTCAGCGAACCCCAGGGAACCCCTGGAAGCTCGGCAGAATGCTCATGCAACCCGGTATCTGCCGACAAGCCCTGGCCCCGGCAGATTCCGGTGCAGCCGAGGCCAGCAACGTCAGGCCGATGATCAACATCACCGACAGCGGCACGCAATAGGCCAGCAAGCGCTGTATCTTCATGGCAAACCTCTTGATCCGGCGCCCTGCCAGGCTGGCAGGCAGGGCGCAATCACTCAGCGTTCATCCACCGTGACGATCCTGCGCAGCTCGGCCATGCTCGCCGGTACCTGGTCTTCGTCGGTGAAAAATTGCTGGTACCACTCGCGCAGCTGGTACACCGGGCCGTCGTTTTCAGCCAGTACCGGCTTGTCGATGCGCACCTTGTGCTTCCAGATGTCCACATCCTGGTAGAATGACTCGCGGTTGCTCCTGACGTAGGCTTTGGCGATTTCGCCGTTCTGCTCATCGGTAAGGCCCGGCACGCGCTTGACCATGCAACCAAAACGCAGCACGAAGCTGTCCGGGGTCACCGGCACGTGGCTGTTGAGCAGGATCGCATGCACCCGCACCTCGCCGAACATCGAGCTGAGCTCGGTGAAGTGGGTGGCCGGGCCGTAGTACGCCGACGGCGCAATCAGGTCGCCGCCCAGGCGCTCCGAGTCGCCATGGAAGATCTGCCGGCCGATATGCCCTTCGAACTCGTTGGCGAAATACTTGGTCGGGGTGCCATGCACAGGCCCGAAATGCTGGGCGTCAACCAGGTTGTCGACCAGCTCGCGCGGGTTGGTCTCGATCAACATGGTGTCGATGTTCCAGTCATGGATCCACTCAGGGTCGTCCATCTCCGGCAGGCGCGGAATGACCACGCCCTCCTTCGGCGGGCGCCCTTCCGGGTTGTTCCAGATGAACAGCAGGTTGTTTGCCTCACAGGTCAGCCAGCTGCGGGTCTTGGCCTTGGGCGGGATGCGTTTGCAGTAAGGGATTTCCACGCACTTGCCGCTGGTGTCGTACTTCCAGTGGTGGAACGGGCAGACCACGGTGTCGTTCTCGATGGTGCCCTGGGACAGGTCGGCGCCCATGTGCGGGCAGAACGCATCGAGAATGCTGATGGCACCGGTACTGCTGGCAAAGGCCACCAGGCGCGTGCCGAACACGTTCAGAGTGTGCAGCTTGCCATCACGGTAGTCGTCGGCGACCCCCAGGCAATGCCAGCCGCGGGCGTAGCGGTGGGTGCGCTGGGCGCTGTCGATGGAGAGTTCGGCGAGTTTGGTCATGTTCTTGTTATTCCTGTAGGGGGTACGCCAATCACCGGCAATACCCCTGCGGTGCGGAGGGGATTACCTGGCAGCTATCTTTGAGCAGCCGTGCCGGGCCCTCATCCTTCATTCGGACTAGGTCGGCACTCATTGGCCAAAGCGTCGTGCCGCCTCCGGGCCAAAGTCGCGCGGGCTGAAGCCTGGACGGTTGAGCAGGTAGCCGGTGCGCTGCTGGTTGATCAGGTTGAACGCCAGGTAGCTGCCGGCGTTGAGGTCGTGGTACAGGCCGACGCCGGCCTGGGGCCGTTGCGACTCGTAGGCATAGAAGTAGTTGACCATCGAGGTCCGCCACAGCTCGCCACGGCTGTCGTAGTTGTCGGCCAGCATCGGGAACCAGGTGTCTTCGTCGATGTACAGCTTGCGCTTGCCATACAAGTGGCGGTAACCCGGTTTCAGCGTGCCTTCCAGTTCCCATACCCGGTGGCGCTCGTAGCGCATGGCCTGCGGGTTGATGTGCCCAGGCATCAGCAGATCGGCGTACTTGAGGTCCGGCGCATGCAAGCGGTATGCGTTGTAGGGGATGAACATTTCCCGTTTGCCGACGATCTTCCAGTCGTACCGCTGGCCCGAGCCGTTGAACAGGCGTACCTCATCGACGGTGATCGAGCCGCCACTGCCCGGGAACGACATGTCGAAGCCATAGCCAGGCGACTGCCGCACCCGCCGCGTGCCTGGGTCGTAACGCCAAGCCTGGCGCGGCTCGGCCTTGTCGTTCCAGAACTCGGTGCCAGTGTTGATCTCGCCCTTGTCGCGTTGCGGCAACAGGGTTTCGTTCAGGTAGAACGACGAGTTGCCCACCGTGTCGCCGACCTTCCCCGGCTCCAGTGCCGGCGCCAGGTTGCGCGAATGCACGCGGCCCCAGTTGATGTTGCCATCCCTGAGCACGTAGGCGTTGTCGGAGATGTATTCCTCGGTCCAGGCCCGCAAGGTGAAGGTCGAAGCGTTCTTCAACAGTTCCAGGCCGCTGCGCGGTACCGGGAATGGCGTGCCGCCGGTCTTGCCGACCACGCCTTCACCGTCGTCCACCAGCCTGGCCACCTTGGCGTTCTCGCGGGTCGCCTGGCACACCGCGTCGTCGAAGCGGAAATCCCGATGGCTGGGGTAGACCGGCATCCTGAAGGTGGCCGGGTACAACTTGAACAGCGCCTTCTGCCCGTCAGACAGGGCATCGGCGTATTGCCCCAGGTTGTCTGCAGTGATCACGAACAAAGGCTTCTCGTCCGGGTACGGGTCGACCGGATGCTGGCCGGTACCCTTGAACGCAACGTGCGGCGGCACGCCCAGCCACTTGCCGGAGAATGGCGGGATGCTGCCGTCGGCATTGCCGCTGGGGTCGGCGCCGACGCAGGTCAGGTCCTTGCCCAGGCGCTCGACATCCGCAGGCTCGGCCAGCGCCACACCCGGCGCTGCAACCATCAGCAGCAAGCTCAGGGCCAGGCCGTGGCGCGCCAGTGTAGTCTCGGTCATTGTTGTTCTCCTTGGTTACCGATAGCGGTGGCCAAGTATCGGCAGGCCCTCGCAGCAGCAGCATCGTCCGCACGGACTAACGCAGCGGCCGGATGCGATGGGTTCAGGCCAGCAGCGCCGGCACCAGGAATACCGCGCCGCTCATGGCCGCGCCTCCAGGCTCAGCGCCACGTCAGGTTGTGCCCCCTGGAACACGCCACGTTCGCCGGCTACCAGCAGGTGGCGACCGCTCAGGCCCACGGCCGATGTCAGGGTACCCAGGCCACTGAGCTGGTCGATGCCGAGCAGGTCACCCTTGGCATCCAGGTGAATCAGCCGGCTACCGCCGCCCACGAGCACCAGCCCGGCCTGCCCTGGCAAGCGGGCGTGACCGTAGATCGGCTGGCTGCTGCCGACCTCTACCCGCTCCCAGCTGTCGCCAAAGTCGCGGCTGCGGAAGACATGGCCACGCATGCCATAGGCCAGCCAGGAGTTGGCCGAGAGGCGCACCACCCCGAACAGCGAGCCATTGTAGAAGGCAGCCAACTGCTGCCAGTGCTGGCCGCCATCGCTGGAGCGCAGCACCAGGCCCTGCTCGCCGACCAGCATCTGGCGGCCGTCGGCGTCGCCATCAAGGCCGTTGAAGTGGGCACCGTCGCCAGGCATCTCACGCGCGGCCCAGTGCTCACCGGCATCGTCGGAGACCAGGAACTTGCCATAGCTGCCGTAGGCCACCACCCGCTTGCCGTCTGCGCTCCACACGCCCAGCAATGGCTCCCCCAGGTCGGCATCGTAGTGTTTTTCCTGCCAGGTCTGGCCCGCATCGCCCGAGCGCAGGATCCAGCCATCGTGGCCCACTGCAACCAGGACCTGATCGCTCAGGGCGGCCACGCCGGTCAGGGTTACCGCGCGCCCGGCGCCGGGCTGGCTGGCGCGCCAGCTGCGACCGCTGTCGCGGCTGGCCAGCAGCGTGCCGCGCTCACCGACGGCAATCAGCCGGTCCCCGCTGCTGATCAGCGCATTGACCTGGACCCGGTCGGCCAGCACCTCGGTGACGGCCAGCGGCGCGGGTTGACGGGGAGCGAACGCAAAGACCACGGCGGCGATGACGATGGCGCTCATGACATAACCGGTCAGCTGGCGCGAGGCAGGCTTCATTAGGATGACCCTCTTGGAATTGTGCCTGGATCATCCGGCTGGGGGGGGCTGGGGACATCGTCCAAATGGGGTAGCGGGGAGTGGGATCAGCGCCGCCCCCGCGGCACTCGATCTCACAGGCGCTGGAAAACTCAAGGCAAGAAAATCCCAGGTACCAAAAATCCCAGGCACGCTTCAAGGCAACTCGAACAACCCCGCCGCCCCCATTCCACCCCCGATGCACATCGCCACCACCACATAGCGCACCCCTCGCCGGCGCCCTTCCAGCAACACATGCCCCACCATCCGCGCACCCGACATGCCAAACGGATGCCCGATGGCAATCGCCCCGCCGTTCACATTCAACCGCTCCGGCGGAATCTCCAGCGCATCCCGGCAATGCAGCACCTGGCAGGCAAACGCCTCGTTGATCTCCCACAGGCCGATATCCGCCACGCCCAGGCCAAAGCGCTTGAGCAGCCTCGGCACGGCCAGCACTGGCCCGATGCCCATTTCCTGCGGCGCGCACCCTGCCAGGGCGATGCCACGATAGATGCCCAAGGGCGTCAGACCACGCCTGCGCGCCTCGGCGCGGCTCATCAGCAGGCTGGCCGACGCACCATCGGAAAACTGCGAGGCATTGCCCGCCGTGACGAATTCGCCGTGGCTCACCCACCTGCCCTCCTTCCATACCGGCTTGAGCGCGGCCAGGTCCTCCAGGCGGGTGCCCGGGCGGTTGCACTCGTCACGCTCGACGCGCACCCGCTGATGCCCGGCGGGCTGGCCGTCCTGGTCGAACAGCAGCTTGTCGACCTCCAGCGGCACCAGTTCATCGTCAAACAACCCGTCACGCTGGGCAGCCGCTGTACGCAGCTGGCTCTGCAGTGAATACTCGTCCTGCGCCACGCGGCTGATGCCATAACGGCGCGAAACGATCTCGGCGGTTTCCAGCATCGGGATATAGGCGTCCGGCATCACTGCCTGCACCGCCTGGGACTGCGCCCGGTAGCTGTTCTTGTGCTTGGTCTGGGTCAGCGACAGCGACTCCACGCCCCCACCGACGGCAATGTTCAGTTCGCCAGTGACGATGCCCTTGGCGGCCATGCCGATGCTGATCAGGCCAGAGGCGCACATGCGGTCCACCGCCATGCCCGGCACACTGTGTGGCAGCCCGGCGGTATAGGCACACAGCCGGCCAATGTTGTAGGCCTGGGTGCCCTGCTGCACGGCGGCGCCCATGATCACATCGTCGATCGCCGCGGGCTCGACCCCGCTGCGCTCGACCACGGCACGCACCACGTGCCCGCCCAGCACAGGGGCCTCGGTGTCGTTGAACGACCCACGGAACGACTTGGCCAACGCGGTACGGGCGGTGGCAACGATGACGGCTTCATTCTGGTCCATGACGGCTCACTCGGTAACGGGGTTGAAGGTGTAACGGCTGATGGTGTCGATCACGCAACCAGGGCGGCTTTCGCCCTCGATCTCGACGCTGACCCGCACCACCAGCTGCACGTTGTCGGCCAGCTGCTCGGCGCGCAGGATCTGGCCACGGCCCCGCACTCGCGCACCGACGCGCACCGGCGCCGGGAAGCGCACCCGGTCGCTACCGTAGTTCACCCCCATGGCCAGGTTGTCGATGGTGAGCAGCTGCGGCAGGAACAGGTTGACCAGCGACAAAGTCAGGTAACCGTGGGCAATGCAGGCACCGAATGGACCTTGCGCGGCCCGTTCCGGGTCGACATGAATCCACTGGTGGTCACCCGTGGCTTCGGCAAACAGGTCGATGCGCGGCTGGTCGATGGTCAGCCATTCAGTGTGACCCAGGTCGATGCCCTCGGCGGCGAGCAAGGCCTGGGCGCTGTCGAATACATGGCTCATGGTGCGCTCCTCAGGCTTGCTGCGAACTGACCGACAACACTTCACCGACCATGTACGACGCGTAGTCGCTGGCCAGGAACATCATCACGTTGGCGACCTCCCAGACCTCGGCGGCACGGCCAAAGGCCTCGCGGCTGGCAAGGCTGGCCAGCAACGCTTCGCTGGAGGCCTTCTTGAGGAAGTCGTGCAAGGCAATCGACGGCGACACCGCGTTGATACGCACGCCATGCTCGGCCGCCTCCAGCGCGCTGCAGCGGGTCAGTGCCATTACCCCGGCTTTGGCCGCGGCATAGTGGGCCTGCTCCTTCTGTGCCCGCCAGCCCAGCACCGAGGCGTTGTTGACAATTGCTCCGGCGCCGCGTCGCTGCATGTGCGGCAGCATCGCCCGGGTCATGCGGAAGGTGCCGGTCAGGGTCACATCCAGCACCCGAGACCACTCCTGGTCGGTCATCTCGACCACGGCCTTCTGGCCGCCGAGCCCGGCGTTGTTGATCAGCACATCGACGCCGCCCAGCAAGCTCTCGGCGCGGTCGACCAAGGCCTGCACATCGGCCTCCACGGTGACATCGCACAGCTGGCCGTAAATGGCGTGCAGGCCGGTTTCCACCTTCAGGCGCTCCACCGCCTCTTCCAGGCGTCGTGGGTGCACATCGGAAATCATCAAGGCTCGGCAGCCTTCCTCGGCGCTGCGCCGGGCTGCCGAATAACCGATGCCCGCACCGGCGGCAGCAGTGATCAGCACCGACTTGCCAGCCAGCAGCTGGTGGCCGGGTACATAAGGGGGAACGTGTATCATTGGGGGTTTTCCTCGGTTCGATGGTCTGCAGGCGCTGAATCAGCTGCCCCAGACCCGTTGTGCAGCGGGTGCCTCGGCCAGGATCTGCGCCACGGCCGGGCCGATTTCCTCGACCTGCCAGCGCCCGCCCTTGTCCTGGGTGGTGCCGGTGCGCCAGCCATCGGCCAGCGAGATCCGCCCACCCTGGCTTTCGAACACCTGCCCGGTCACCTGGGCGGACTCGACACTGCCCAGCCACACCACCAGCGGCGCGACGTTCTCCGGCGCCCAGGCATCGAAACTGCCGTCCTCCGGCGCCTTGACCACATCGGGCATCGCGCTTTCGGTCATCGCCGTACGTGCGGCTGGTGCCAGGGCATTGGCCGTGACCCCGTAGCGCGCCAGCTCCGCCGCCTGCACCAGCGTCAGCGCGGCGATGCCGCCTTTGGCCGCGGCATAGTTGGACTGGCCGATCGAGCCCTGCAGCCCGGCCCCGGAGCTGGTGTTGATGATCCGCCCGGCCACCGGCGTGCCGGCCTTGGCCAGGTCGCGCCAACGGCGCCCGAGCAGGTTGGCCAGGCAGTAATGCCCCTTGAGATGCACGCGCATCACTACATCCCAGTCGTCCTCCTCCAGGCTGATGAACATGCGGTCGCGCAGTACCCCGGCGTTGTTGACCAGTACGTGTACCTCGCCGAACGCCGCAAGCGCCGCGTCGATGATGCGCTGGGCGCTGGCCAGGCTGGTGATGTCGTCGCTGTTGCCAATGGCCTGGCCACCGCTGGCACAAATCTCGTCGGCCACCGCCTGGGCAGCGTCGGCACGGATGTCGTTGACCACTACCTGCGCGCCCTGCGCGGCAAATGCCAGTGCATAGGCGCGGCCCAGTCCGCCGCCGGCACCGGTGATGATCACGGTGCGGCCTTCACATATCGCCATGTCAGAATCCTTTTGCTTGGAATGAAGAGCGCGGCTCAAAGGCGCTCGATGATCGTCACGTTGGCCTGGCCGCCGCCCTCGCACATGGTCTGCAAGCCATAGCGGCCACCGGTGCATTCCAGTTCGTTGAGCAACGTCGTGGTCAGCCGGGCGCCGGTCGCGCCAAGCGGGTGGCCGAGGGCGATGGCACCGCCATTGATGTTGGTGCGTGCCGGGTCGTAGTCGAGTTCCTTGGCCCAGGCCATCACCACCGAGGCGAACGCTTCGTTGATTTCCACCCGGTCGATATCGGCCATGCGAAGGCCGGTACGTTGCAAGGCCCGGCGGGTGGCGGCGATCGGCGCGGTGAGGTGCCAGATCGGGTCGTCGCCAAGCACCGTCAGGTGGTGGATGCGCGCCCGTGGGGTCAAGTCATAGCGCTTGAGCGCGGCCTCGGAAACCACCAGTAGCGCCGCCGAGGCGTCGCAGGTCTGGCTCGACACCGCTGCCGTGATGGACGGAAACCGCGGATCGACCGGCTGCAGCTCGGCCATTTTCGCCAGGCTGCTCTGGCGCGGCGTTTCATCTACGCTCAGCCCCCGATAGCCAACGATCTCGCGAGCGAAGCGCCCACTGGCAGCGGCCGCCAACGCCCGACGGTGGCTTTCCAGGGCGAACACCTCCATCTGCTCGCGGCTGATCTGCCAATGGTCGGCGATACGCTGGGCAGCATAGAACTGGTTGACCGGTTGCGTGCCGAAACGTGCACGCCAGCCCTCGCTGCCACTGAAAGGGTCGGCGAAGCCCAGCGGCTGCCCGGCGAGCATCGCCGACGAGATCGGAATGCGGGTCATGGTCTGCACGCCGCCGACGGCGACGACATCCTGGGTGCCGCTCATTACCGCCTGGGCGGCAAAGTGCAGTGCCTGCTGAGACGAACCGCACTGGCGGTCGACCGTGGTGCCCGGCACCGACAGCGGCAGGCCGGCGGCCAGCCAGCTGGTGCGGGCGATGTCGCCGGCCTGGGCACCGATGGTGTCGACACAGCCGAAGATCACGTCGTCGTAATCCTCGGCCGGGATGGCGTTGCGCGCCACAAGGGCCTTGAGCACATGCGCGCCCAGGTCGATGGCGTGCACCTCGGCCAGCGCGCCCTTGCGCTTGCCGGTAGGGCTGCGCAGTGCATCGACGATATATGCCTCTGCCATGTGCTACTCCTCGAAGGTATGCCCCGGCCCGAGCCGGGTGTTGTCGGCGAACAGGTAGGCGCCGACACGGGACTTGTGGAAACCGCGTTCGCCCCAGGACGCATCCAGCGCCCAGGCCCGCTTCATGAACATCTGCAGGTCGACTTCCCAGGTGTACCCCATTGCCCCATGTACCTGGATGCCCTGACGCGCCGCCAGCCAGCTAGCCTCGCAACACGCCAGGCGGGCCTGCGAGACCCACACCGAGGCGCTCGCCTCGCCTTGGGCCAGGCCATGGGCGGCGCGGTACAGCACCGGCTTGGCCTGCTCGATCTGGCGCGCCACGTCGGCCAGGTGGTGCTTGACCGCCTGGAAGCTGCCGATCGGCCGGCCGAACTGCTTGCGCTGGGCCACGTAGTCCACCGACAGGTCGAGCATGCGCTGGGCCAGGCCGAGCAACTGCCCCGCCACCGACAGCGCGCCGCGGTCGAGCATCTGCGCCTGCAGGCGCCGGCCTTGCTCGCCGGCGGCCAGCAGGGTTTGCGGCGTCGGGTTCCAGCTGACCTGGCCGAGGCGCCGCGAGGCATCGATACTCGCGTTGGCCTGCACATCCACCGCCGCACGCGGCACCAGGTGCAGGTCGTCGCCCGCCGGCAGGATCAGCACCTCGGCCAGCTGGGCATCGCTGACCAGCGGGTTGATGCCGTGGCTGATCGCCAGGCGCACGCTGCCCTCGGCAATGCGCGGCAGCAGCTCGGCCCGCGCCGGGTGGCCGGGGTCGAGGCTGGCCAGCAGGCCGGTGGCCACATAGGCAGTGTCAGCCAACGAGTCGGGGATGCCGTAGTAGCCCAGCTCCTGGGTCATCAGGGCCCAGGCCACGTCGTCCATGCCCAGCCCGCCCTCGGCTTCGGGCACCGACAATGCGGTCAGGCCCTGGGCGGCGATGCGGTTGCGCAGGTCCGGCGAGCGGCCGGCGTCGGTTTCCCAGATTTCGCGGAGCATCTCCGGGGCGGCCTCGGTCATCAGGAAACGGCTGATGGCCTCGCGGAACGACAGCTGGTCATCGGTAAAGGTGAAGTCCATGGCCTGGTCCTTACTTGGGCAGGCCGAGCATGCGCTCGGCGATGATGTTGCGCTGGATCTCGTTGGTACCGGCGTAGATCGGCCCGGCCTGGGCAAACAGGAAGCCTTCCAGCCAGCCAGCGGCGTCGCCCGCCGCCGGTGCACCGGCCAGCAGCTCGCCACGGGCACCCAGCAGGCGCATGGCGGTTTCGTGCATCTTCAGGTCAAGCTCCGACCAGATGATTTTGTTGATGCTCGACTCGGCACCGATATGCTCGCCGCGGGCCAGCCGCCCGACCGTGTGGTAGGCCGACAAGGCATAGGCTTCGGCGCCCATCCAGCAGTCGATCACCGCATCGCCCAGCGCCGGGTCGCGCCCGGCGCTTTCAGGGTGGGCGTTGAACAGCTCCACCAGCTTGCGCGCGGTGTACTGGAAGCGCGCCGGCGAGCGCAGCAACAGCCCGCGCTCGAAACCGGCGGTGGCCATCGCCACATGCCAGCCCTGGCCCTCGGCACCGATGCGGTTGGCCACCGGCACGCGTACCTCATCGAAGAACACTTCGGCGAAGGCATCCTTGCCGTTGAGCGCCTTGATCGGGCGAATGCTGACCCCGGGCGCGTCGAGCGGCACCATCAGGAACGACAGGCCATGATGGCGGCTGGAGCCGGGTTCGCTGCGGAACAGGCCAAACAGCCAGTCGGCGAAGATCGCCCGGGTCGACCAGGTTTTCTGGCCATTGAGCACGTAGTGGTCACCGTCGAGCAGCGCCTTGCTGGTGATCGCCGCCATGTCGGAGCCGGCGTTGGGTTCCGACCAGCCCTGCGCCCACATGTCGACGCTGGCCGCCATGCGCGGCAGGAAGCGGCGCTTCTGTTCGGCTGTACCGAACTCCATCAGGGTCGGGCCGAGCAACAATTGGCCGTTCTGGTTGACCCGCATCGGCGCCCCGGCGCCGTAGTACTCTTCCTCGAAGATCAGCCATTCGATCAGGTCGCAGCCGCGCCCACCGAGCTCGGCGGGCCACATCACCATCGACCAGCGGCTCTCGAACAGCTTGGCTTCCCAGGCGCGGTGCTGCTCGAAGCCTTCCCGGGTGTCGTAGCTGGCCAGCGGCTCGCGGGGCAGGTTGTGGGCAAGCCATGCCCGCACTTCGGCGCGAAAGGCCTGCTGCTTGGGGGTATAGGTCAGTTGCATGGCGTTCCCTCAGAACTTGGCGTCGCGTTTTTCGACAAACGCCCGGCGGGTTTCCGCCGAGTCGGGGCTGGAGTAGGCCTGCAGGGTGAAGCCCTGTTCCCAGCGGTACTTGTCTTCCAGGTTGCCGTCCTCGATGCCGTTCAAGGCCTCCTTGGCGATGCGGATCATCCCCGGGCTCTTGGCGGCGATGCGTGCGGCAATCTCCAGCGCCGTTTCCCGCAGTTGCGCCCGGGGCACCACGCGCTCGATGAAGCCGTAGGCCTGGGCCTGGGTGGCGTCGATGCTGTCCCCGGTGAAGAACAGGTAACGCACCTTCTGCACCGGGAACAGTCGCTGCAGGTGGGCGCCGCCGCCCATGGCGCCACGGTCCACTTCCGGCAGGGCAAAGCGCGTGCAGTCGGCGGCCACGACGATGTCGGCGGCACCGGTGATGCCGATACCGCCGCCCAGCACGAAGCCGTGCACGGCGACGATCACCGGCACCGGGTTGCGGTGCACGGCCTTGAAGGTCTCGTAGTTGCCGGCGTTGACCTCGACGATGCGCTCGGGGTGGGCGTCCAGTTCCTTGATGTCGACGCCGGCACAGAAGCCGCGGCCCTCGGCGCGGATAACGATGACGCGCACCTCCGGGACGGCGCCCAGTGCCGTGATTTGCGCGGCCAGGGCGCGCCATTGCTGGCTGTCGAGGGCGTTGACCGGTGGTTTGTCGATGACCAGCTCGGCAATGCCCTGGTCGATCTGGGTGGTGAAGGCCGGGTTCATGAGCGTTCTCCGCTGTGGGCAAGTCTGTCGTTGGGGGTTGCCGAAGGTTCGGCCGGGCAGCGGGCGAGCAAGGTTTCCAGGCACTGGTTGGCCTCGGCGACGATGCCGTCGATGACCTCGCGGCAGCTCAGCAGCTCGCTGATCACCGCCGCCACCTGGCCGCTGGGCAGGATGCCGGCGTCCGGTTCGCCATCGACCATCGAGCGCTGCAGCAGCACCGGCTGGTTGGCGGCCATGACCACCTGCGACAGCGCCGCCGGGTCTTCGCGCAGGGCCCGGACGAACACCGTGCCCATGTGCGCCAGGCTCATGCCGGTCTGTTGCTTCCATTGCCAGGCACTCGCCAGGGCGATGCGCAGGCGACCGAACGGCCCGGCCTGCTCGAGGCGATTGATGAAGCGGTTCTCGATCATGCGGTGGCGCATGCCGTCCACCGCCGTGGTCACCCGCACCTGCTGCGGGTCGTCGACCTTGAGGTAGCGCGCCAGGGTGCTGGCCGGGGTCGGCGATTCGCGAGTCATGAGGAACCGCGTGCCCATGGCGATGCCACTGGCACCGGCGGCAAGTGCGGCGGCCAGGCCACGCCCGGTGGAATGCCCGCCCGCGGCGATCACCGGCACGCTTACCGCTGCCAGCACCTGCGGCAACAGGATCGAGCCCGGTACGCCACCGGTATGGCCACCACCCTCGCCCGCCTGCAAGGTGATCAGGTCGGCGCCGAGCTGCTGGGCCTTAAGCGCATGCTTGAGAGCGCCGACGGTGGGAATGCACAGCACCCCGGCCGCCTTGAAGCGGGCGATGGTCTGCGCATCCGGCCCGCGCCCGTAGCTGACGGCGCGCAGGCGATAACGGATGGCCAGGTCGACGCACTGCGCGGCGTTGTCCTGGAACATGTGGAAGTTGAGGCCGAAGTTGCTGCTGCCGGTGGCGTCGATCACCTTGCGGATCTCGCTCTCCAGCGCCTCGGCGGCAATCGTCGCGCCGGCCAGGAAGCCGAAGCCGCCGGCCTGGGTGGTGGCGATCACCAGGTTGGCATCGGAGACCCAGCCCATGGCCGTCTGCACCACCGGGTAACGGCAGCCCAGCGCCTCGGTCAGCGCGGTGTTCATCCAGCGGCTCACCGTTCGCCCCCTTCGGCGCGCAGCGCCTGCTTGTTGGCCTGGGCCATCCCTTTGGCATCAAAACCGCCGAGCTTGTCACCCGAAAGTAGCTCGTTGTGGGCATGGGCGAAATGGTGCCAGGCGAACGCAGCATCCATGGCCGTGCGCTTGCCTTGCAGGTCTTCAACGTGGTTGATCGCCTGCTTGGTCAGGGCCAGGCCCATGCGCGGCTGACGGGCGATGCTCGCCGCCAGGGCGTAGGTCACCTCCTGCAACTGGTCGCGCGGCACCACACGGTTGACCATGCCCATCTGGTAGGCACGGTCGGCGCTCATGCGCTCGCCACAGAACAGGAATTCCTTGGCGATGCGTGGGTTCAGCTCGTAGGGGTGGGCGAAGTACTCCACCCCCGGGATGCCCATGCGCACCACCGGGTCCTGGAAGAACGCATCGTCGCTGGCGACGATCAGGTCACACACCCATGCCAGCATCAGCCCACCGGCCACGCAGGCGCCATGGACCATGGCGATGGTCGGCTTGGGCAGCTCGCGCCAGCGTCGGCACATGCCCAGGTAGACTTCCTGCTCTCGGGCATACAGTTGCTCGCCACCGGGCTTGTTGGTGTGGTCCCACCACAGGTGCGCACGTTCGAACGGCTTGTTGATGTCGCGGCCGGGGGTGCCGATGTCGTGGCCTGCGGAAAAGTGCCGGCCCTCACCGCACAGCACGATGACCTTGACGCTGTCGTCGTCTACTGCCTGGCGCAAGGCCGCGTCCAGGGCGTAGGTCATCTGCGAGTTCTGCGCGTTGTTGAACGTCGGGCGATTGAGGGTGAGCGTGGCGATCCCGTCCGCCACGGCATACAGCACCGGGTCCTGGGTCTCGTACACGGCCACGTCCTCGCGGCTGACGAATTGGCTGTCGCTGCTGTGCATGTGCGAGTCCTCAGGCGGCGCGGATGCCAGGCGGGTTGCCTTTGATCGCGCTGGCACGCAGGCCATGGGGGTCGAGACGGCGGATCAGCGCCAGTTGCTCGGCATTCGGGTGCACGGTCTCGCGCAACTGCGCCGAGCGCAGCAACGGGAAGCCGGTCTTGTCCTGCACCTCATCGAAGCTCACGCCCGGGTGCAGGGTGCGCACCTGCACGGCGCGGCCTGGGCCGTCGAAGTCCAGGGTGCACAGGTCGGTGATGACATGGCGGATGTCCATCAGGTCGCGGCGTGCGCCCTCAGGCCAGCGCTCTGCCTTGAAACCAACGCCAGAGACCATGTCCACTTCGCCACTGACGAACACCCGGGTGCTGTGGTTGGGCACGAAGAACGAGTTCAGGTGGTTGATGCTGTTGCCCGGCAAGCCACGCACGCCGAGCATCGCGGTGCGCGGCTTGTGGTAGTCGCCGACGCAGGACAGGTTGGTCTGGCCCCAACGGTCGACCTGGGTCGGCCCGATCATGGCGTGGCGGCGGCCGCCCCAGACGCATTCGAATACCCGCTCGAACGACAGGTAGCCGCTGTAGCGTGGCGCCTGCTCGCCACGCGGGCCCAGTGGGATAGGCTCCTCGACCAGGAACGCCTCGCTGTCGGTCATCAGCAGCTCAGGGCTGTGGGTGAGCTTGGCCAGGCTGGCGCCCAAGCGCGGAATCACGCCCAGGCCCGAGGCAATGATCTCGCCATTGCCGCGCCAGGCTTCGGCGGCGGCGACGATCAGCAGTTCGGCAAGGGTGAATTCTTGGGTGGCTGTCATACAGGGAATCCTCAGAACACGGGAAGGGGCAAGGCGCCCATGCGCGCGGCGCCGCCGTTGTACGCCTGGTAGGCCTGTTCGCCGCCGGCCACGCAGGCCTCGACATAGCGTTGCCAGCCGCCCTCTTCCTGGGCGCTGGCGACATAGCCCTTGAGGTGCTCCAGGTCCCAGCCGTAGTCCGACGGGCAAGAGGTCGGGTGGGCACCGAGCGGAGCATGCACCACGCCGGTCACCAGGTAACGCTCGAAGGTGTTGCCGCGGGCCTGCTCGGCGTCGAGTTGCAGGCGCTCTTCCAGGCGCTCGCAAGAGACGAAACACTGCTTGGAGGCGCGGGCGAACAGGTGGTCGAAGTACGGATCAGGGCCGGTGACCAGGCAATTGCCCAGGCGGTCGGCGACGTTCACATGCAGAAACGCCACGTCCAGCTCCAGCGCCGGCATGGCCAGCAGCACCTCACCGTCGTCATAGGGCGAGCGCACGGTCTTCAGCGACGGGTTGAGCCGCGTCACATCGGTGCCCAGGCCACAACGGGTGGGCAGGAACGGCAGGCGCATGCCCGCCGCGCGCAGGCCCCACTGGAACATGCCCTCGTCCAGTTCCATCAGCTCCAGCTCGCCCGCCTCACGGGCCTTGCGGTAGTAGGGTTCAAGCGGGATAGCATCGAGGGTGACAAAGCCGAACACCAGCTTGCGCACCTTGCCGGCCGCACACAGCATGCCGACCTCCGGGCCGCCGTAGGCGACCACGGTCAGGTCCTTGACCGGCGAGCGGAGGATTTCCCGGACGATGGCCATCGGCTTGCGCCGCGGGCCCCAGCCACCAAAACCGATGGTCATGCCGTCGCGCAACTGGGCGACGGCATCGGCACTGGTCATTTGCTTGTTCATGCTCAACTGCTCCTTACTGGCGGCCGACCGAGAAGTCGTGGCCCCAGATACTCACGCGGGTGAACTCGAAGGCCGAGTGCTCGGCCCAGTCGACCTGCAGCCCGCCATAGCCGTACTCCAGGTCGAAGCCGGACGGTGTCTTCATGTAGAAACTGGTCATGCGGTCGTTCAGGTGCTGGCCGAGCGTTGCCGACAGCTGCCCGCCGTGGGCCTGCAGGCGGTCATGGGCGCGGCCGACCTCGGTCATCGAGTCCACCTCGACCATCACGTGGACGCAGCCGGACGGCACCGGGTACTCGGCCAGTGCCAGGCTGTGGTGGCGGGCATTGGCGCAGTGCAGGAAGTGGATACGCACCGGCGGCGCCGACGGGTCGGGGCGGAAGTTGAAGATGTCCGACAGGCCGAAGCCGAGCACGTCCTTGGCAAAAGCCAGGGTTGCATCGAAGTCCGGCGCCGGCAGCACGGTGTGGCCAAGGCCCATGTCACCGGTGACGAAACGCGGTACCCCTTGTGGCGAGATGAACGGCTGGCAGTCTGAGCGGTGGCCCCAGCTCAGCTCGTGCTGGTTGCCGGACGGGTCGCTGATGGTGACCAGCGCCTGCACGCCGCGCTGCTCGACTGCAGCACGGCTGCCGACCTGCCAGGACACGCCGCAGCGTTCCAGGTGCTGCAGGGCCTGGTCGAAGGCCAGCTCGCCGGGCAGTTCCCAACCACTGGCCAGGTAGCGCGGCGAATCGCCCTCGACCACCAGCATGCGGTAGGGCCGCTCGTCCATCTTCACGTACAGGCCGCCGCCGGGGGCTGCCTGCACCTGCATGCCGAGCACCTCTTCGGCATAGCGTTGCCACTGGCCAAGGTTTTCGATCTGCGCGACGAAGTAGCTCAAACCACGTATGTCGATCATGCCCATGTTCCTCCAGGCTCGATGGGTTGCCTGGCGAACATTGTGCAAAGCGCCCACGCCTTGCTCATCGTCCGTTGAGACTAAGCGCAATGCGTGGCGCAGCGGGCCCGCAGTGGGCTGAGCCTAGTCCGTTTCAATGATTCGCAGTGCGTGGCCCAGCCCTAGATTCGCGGTGTTGTCTCCCTGAACCCCGGGGCTGCGCTGCAGCCCCACCAGCCTAGAGATGCCCCCTATGGAGTTCGCTTTCACCGAGGAACAGTTGCTGATTCGCGACAGCGCCGAACGTTTCCTCGCCCAGGCCAGCGATTCACACGCGGTACGCGCGGGCATGAGCCGTGCTGCCGATTACGACCCCGAACTGTGGCGGCAGATTGGCCAGGAACTGTACTGGCCAGCGCTGCTGGTGCCCGAGGCCTACGGTGGCATGGGCCTGGGCTTCGTCGAACTGGCCGTGCTGCTGGAGCAATGCGGGCGCTTTCTGCTCGGCTCGCCACTGTTCACCACGACTTGCCTGGCCACCCCGGCCCTGCTGCTGGCCGACAACCCCGCGTTGCAAGCCCGCTGGCTGCCGGCCATCGCCAGCGGCCAGTTGCACGCCACCCTGGCCTGCCCACTGGAGGCCGCGCAGCTGCAGGCTGAAGTGCGCCCCGATGGCGACGGCTACCGCCTCGATGGCTGCCACACCCAGGTCGTCGATGGCGCCCAGGCCGACTTGCTGCTGATCGCCGCCCGCCGCCCGGGCAGTGCGGGTGAACACGGAATCAGCGTGTTCGCCGTACCGGCCGACACGCCTGGCATGGTACGTACAACGTTACATACCCTCGACCAGACCCGCCGGCTGGCACGCATCGAGTTGCAACAGGTTCCTGTCAGCGAGGCCCAGCGAGTAAGCACCATCGACCAGGCCTGGCCCTTGCTGCAGGCCACTCAGCGTATCGCCGCCATTGGCCTGGCCGCCGAACAGCTCGGCGGTGCCCAGCAGGCGCTGGACCTGACCCTGGCCTACACCGCGGAACGTCACCAGTTCGGCCGCTCGGTGGCCAGCTTCCAGGCCATCAAGCACCGCTGCGCCGACATGATGCTGCACATCGAGTGCACCCGTTCGGCGGTGTGGTACGCCGCCTGCGTAGCCCGGGAATATCTGGCCGAAGATGGTGACCCGATGGTGCGCGGCGAACTGCTCGCCGCCGCAGCCACCGCCAAGGCCCATGCCAGCGAGACGTTCTTCCACTGTGCGGCCGAGTCCATCCAGTTGCACGGCGGGGTCGGTTTCACCTGGGAATACGACCCGCACCTGTACTTCAAACGCGCCAGGGCCAGCGAACAGCTGCTGGGCAACCCGGCCTGGCACCGTGAATGCCTGGCCACCGAACTGCTGGGAGCATGCGCATGAAGATCGGTTTCAGCAAATCAGACGAAGCATTCCGCCAGGAGGTCGCCGGCTGGTTGGCGGCGCACCTGCAGGGTGAATTTGCGCAACTGCGCTTTCGTGGTGGCCCTGGCGACGAACACAGCTTCCCTGCCGAGCGCAAAGCCTGGGAGCGGGAACTGGCGAGCGGTGGCTGGGTCGGGGTGGGCTGGCGAGCGGAAGACGGTGGGCGTGGCCTGAGCATCAGCCAGCAGGTGATCTTCCACGAGGAATATGCCCGCGCCGGCGGCCCCGGGCGCATGGGCCATATTGGCGAAGGGCTGGTCGGCCCTACCCTCGCCGCGTTCGGCACGCCCGAGCAACGCCAGCGCCTGCTGCCGGGCATTCTTCAGGGCCAAGCGTTCTGGTGCCAGGGCTATTCCGAGCCTGGCGCGGGCTCGGACCTGGCCAACGTCCAGACCCGCGCCCGCCTCGACGCCAGCGGCGAGCGCTGGCTGATCAGCGGGCAGAAGATCTGGACCTCGCTGGCCCATGAGGCCGACTGGTGCTTCGTGCTGGCTCGGACCGAGCCGGGCAGCGTCGGCCACCAGGGCCTGTCGTTCCTGTTGGTGCCCATGGATCAGGCGAACATCCGCGTGCAGCCGATCCAGCAGCTGACCGGCACCAGCGAGTTCAACGAGGTGTTCTTCGACCAGGCCGAAACTGCGGCAAACAACCTGGTCGGGCAGCCCGGTGAAGGCTGGAAGATCGCCATGGCCCTGCTGGGCTTCGAACGTGGCGTGTCGACCCTGGGCCAGCAGATGCAGTTCCATAACGAACTCGAGGAGGTGTTGCGCATCGCCCGCGCCAATGGCGCCGCCCGCGACCCGCTGCTGCGCCAGCGCCTGGCACGAGCCTGGTCGGGGCTCAAGGTGCTGCGTTACAACTCGCTGCGCATGCTCTCCGGGCCGCAGGACGGCAGCCTGGCGCGTGAAGCGATGATCTACAAGCTGGCCTGGTCGAACTGGCATGTCGAACTGGGCAAGCTGGCCATGGATGTGCTGGGGGATGCGGCCGAAGTGCTGGACAGCGCGCCTTACGGGTTGAGCCGGTTGCAATCGCTGTTCCTGTTTACCCGGGCTGACACGATCTATGGCGGCAGCAACGAGATCCAGCGCAATGTGATTGCCGAACGGGCACTGGGCATGCCGCGCGAGGTGAAGGGGCGCTGAAACCCTGGGGCCGCCTCGCGGCCCATCGCCGGCAAGCCAACTCCCACAGACACCGCACAGTATTCAAGACCTGTGGCGTTCCTGTGGCAGCCGGCTTGCCGGCGATGGGCTGCACAGCAGCCCCTTTGCAGTTAGCGAACGCGAATCTTCGGGTCCCCTGCCCCCCGCCGCATGGCCTGCAGAAAACCCTCCAGCGGCGCCGGCTCGGCAATCTGCGGGAGGGCATCCTTGTCGGGCCGCTGGGCCCAGAACGCATCCCACGACGGGAACAGCTCGTGGAAACTCCCGGCATATGGCTCGCGCCCCGGCCAGCGCATCTTCAAGCCACCTATCGGCGGCTTGTTCAGGTCAGTGGCGTACCAATAGCACGGCAACCGCCGGCGGAAGCACCAGCGCCCATCGATGCGCTCGTAATCGTCCCAGTACAGCATCTGCATGATCACCCACTCCGGCCCGGTCTCATGCTCGTTCTTCGAATAAACAACGCCCGTGGCGTGGTCGGCATCGCTGAATTCGATGATGTGCTGGCCCAGGTGGTGCGAGGTGCCGTGGAACTGCTTGCGCATGGTTTCGTCTAGCCAGGCCTTGAGGTGCGCACGGCCGAACTTGTCGCGGCCGACCCTCACGTCCTCGGCAAAACAATTGGCCATGGCGTCCATGTCGCGCATGTCCAAAGCCAGCGCGTACTTGCCTGCCAGTTGGCGGATCGCGTCCAGCGACTCCAGGCGGTCGATGCGCTGCAGCAGCGCGGTGCTTTCAAGGGCCGTCATTCCAGCACCGTGTACAGGTCCGAGCCGCGCCCGCCGTCCACCGCCAGGCTCGCCCCGGTCACGTACGAGGCCTCATCGCTGGCCAGGAACAGGATGGCATTGGCCAGTTCCTGCGGCAGGCCGACCCGGCGCATCGGGATGACCTTTTCGGTATTGGCCCGCGCCCTGGCGTCGCCAAGCATGCCCGCGGTCGCCGGGGTGTCCACCACCCCGGGGATAATCACGTTGCAGCGGATATTGTCCACCGCGCCTTCACTGGCCGCGGCCCGGCTGAAGTTGATCACCGCCGCCTTGGCGGCAGAGTAACCGGCCATCCAGGCGGTGCCGAAGAGGCCGCAGATCGAGGCGATGTTGACGATCGAGCCGCCCTTGCCCTTCATCAGCTGCATCGCTGTGCGCGTGCCCCAGAAGGTGCCATCCACGGTGGTGGCGAAGTTAGCATGCCAGTCGGCGGTGCTCATGCCGGCGATGCCGCCCCAGGTGTAAGCCATGGCGTTGTTGACCAGGATGTCGAGGCCACCGTGGCGCTGCGCGGTGGCTTGCAGTGCGGCAACATAGGCCTTTTCGTCACTGACGTCGGCCACCGCCACCTCGGCGCAGCCGCCGCGGGCGAGGATCTGCTCGCGCACCCCTTCCAGCGGCTCGCGGCGGCGCCCACACAGCACCACCAGGGCGCCTTCTTCGGCAAATCGCAGTGCGGTCGCCTCGCCTATGCCGGAGCCGGCCCCGGTGACAAAGGCGATCTTGCCTTGCAGACGTTTGCTCATCAGTCGCTCTCCTGTCAGATAAAGGCCATGCCGCCGTTGACGACAATGTTCTGCCCGGTGATGAAGCTGGCATCATCACTGGCCAGGAACACCGCCACCCGGGCGATCTCGTCGGTTTCGCACATGCGCCCCAGCGGCACGTTCTTCAGCAGCGCCTGCATGTGATCATCAGGAATGCCAGCCATCATCGGCGTGTTGGTCGGGCCCGGTACCAGGGTATTGACGCGGATGCCCTGCGCCGCCAGTTCACGGGCGATCGAGCGGGTCAGGCCCATCACTGCGGCCTTCGAGGCGCAGTAGTGGCTCGGCCCTTCGCCGGTCAGCGCGGCGGTGCTCGACAGGTTGATCAGCACCCCCTGGCGCTTGCCCTTGAGCATGAGCCGGGCGCCTTCACGGCAGCACAGGAAGGTGCCGCCCAGGTTGACCCCGATCACCCGTGCCCAGCTGTCGTCCGGCGTGTCGAGGAAGGCATCGAGGGCGCCGACGCCAGCGTTGTTGACGACGATGTCCAGCCCACCGAAATGCGCTTCGACCTGGCCCATGGCATCGGCCACCGACGCGGCATCGGCGACGTTGCAGCCCAGCGCCAGGACCTGTTCGCCCAGGTCGGCAAGGCTGGCGGCAAGCGCAGCCTGGTTGAGGTCGACCGCCACCACCTTGGCCCCTTCGGTGACGAAGCGGCGCACGATGGCCTGGCCCATGCCCTGCCCGGCACCGGTGACGAAGGCCACCTTGTTCTGCAGTTTCATAGCGTTCTCCTTGGTTGACGCTTTTTGGTTTTCACCATCATTGGGCGCCAGCCGGTGCCGAACATCGTCCGATAGGACTAGCGCCATGCGCACCTCTTGGTCCGGATGGACGATGCCGGCACGCCCCGGGCGGGACAGGATCGACCCTCCCCCATCCGCGAACTGGAGAACCGGCATGAACCAACCCGTCGACCTGCCCTTGCCCACCGGCCATTACGCCACCCTGCCCAACGGCCTGCGCCTGCATTACCTGGACGAAGGCCAAGGCCCGGTGGTGCTGTGGCTGCACGGTAGCGGCCCGGGTGCCAGCGGTTTCAGCAACTTCAAGGGCAACTACCCGCAACTGGTAACGGCCGGCTATCGCAACATCCTGCTCGACCTTCCAGGCTTCGGCCGCTCGGACAAACCTGAAGATGTGCTTTACGAGCTGGATTTCTTTGTCGATTGCGTGGCCGCCTTGCTCGACCAGCTCGGCATCAGCAGCTGCACTCTGCTCGGTAACTCCCTGGGCGGCGCCATCGCCCTGGGCCTGGCCCTGCGCAGGCCACAGCTGGTGGAACGCCTGATCCTGCTGGCACCCGGTGGCGTCGAAGAGCGCGAAACCTACTTCCAGATGCCGGGCATCCAGCGCATGGTCGGGCTGTTCAATGCCGGCCCGATTGGCCTCGAGGAAATGCGCAGCATGATGCGCCTGCAGCTGTTCGATGACTCGATCCTGCCGGAAGAGCTGCTGCTGGAGCGGGTGGCTGTGGCGGTGACCCAGCCGAAGAACCTGTTCAGCACAATGTTGGTGCCGAACATGCGTGCGCGCCTGGGGGAGATCGAGTGCCCGATCCTCGGGTTCTGGGGCAGCAACGACAACTTCAACCCGGTCAGTGGCGCCCGGTACATCATCGATGGCGCACGCCAGGCACGGTTCATCGTGCTCAACCGTTGCGGGCACTGGGTACAGGTGGAACACCGCGAGCTATTCAACCGCAGCTGCCTGGAGTTCCTGCAGCACGGCTGACAAGGACAGGATTACGTTGTACGTGTGGGAGCCGCGCTTGCCGGCTCCCACAGAGGTCGCACAAGATTTCGCTCGTACTCAGCCAGCAGCGCGCTGGCTGTTGAGCTGGGCATCCCCCGGCTGCCCCAGTACACAGGAGGTCCCGCCGGGGGTATACATCATCGCCACGCAGCGGTTGCACGCCGTGCAGATCGAGTTGCGGCTCGCGCCACTGGCCAGCTTGTTCACGTAATCCGGCTCGGCAATCAACACCCGCCCCATGGCCACCAGGTCGAAGCCCTCGGCCATCACCTGTTCGATGCTGGCCAGGCTCTTGGCCCCGCCCAGGTAGGCCAGCGGCATTTTCACCGCCGCCCGCACCTTGCGCGCGTGTTCGAGCAGGTACAGCTCGCGAAACTCCACCACCGGGTCCATGCGCCGTTGCAGCGCCATCGCCAGGGCAATCACCGGGTTCTTCTGCTGCACGCGGTTTTCCTTGGGAAACGACGAGCCGAACATGGTGGTGATCGACTCGGCGTTCATCCCGGCGCTCAGTACCAGCAGGTGGGCGCCCTCCTGCTCCAGCATGCGGGCGATCTGTGCACCGTCCTCGGCACTGTTACCGGCGCGCACGCCCTCGGTGATGCTGTACTTGCACACCACCGCCAGGTCCTGGCCCACGGCATCCAGCACCGCCCGCAGCACCCGGCGCGGAAAGCGCAGGCGGTTTTCCAGGCTGCCGCCGTACTGGTCGCGGCGCTTGTTGTACAGCGGCGAGATGAACTGGCTGAGCAGGTAGCCGTGGCCCATGTGGATTTCCACAGCGTCGAAACCGGCTTCGCGGGCTAGCCGTGCACCTTGGGCAAAGTCGCGCACTACCTGCTGCATGTCAGCTTCGTTCATCGCCTGCTTGAGGAACATGCCGCTCATCATGCCGATCTTGTTGAACCCGCCACTGGCCGACAGCGGCCTGGGCGTGGAGCGCTCGCGGATGAAGGTGAAACAGCCGCCATGGGTAATCTGCGCGCTGGCCTTGCCGCCTTCGCGATGCACCGCATCGGTCAGGGCCTTGAAGTGCGGCAGGCTGTCACGTTCCAGGATCAGCTGGTTGGGCAGCGTGCGGCCGTCGCGGCTGACCGCGCAGTAGGCCACGGTAGTCAACGCAACGCCGCCACTGGCCAGGCCCGCGTGCAGCTTGGCCAGTTGCCGGGACGGCACGCCCTGGGCGCTCATGCCCTCGTTGGTGGCGGCCTTGATGAAGCGGTTTTTCAGGGTAAGCGGGCCAATGTTGACCGGGCTGAACGGCGATCGATCGGGGTTCTGGTGCATGTCAGGCCTCGTTCTGGTTTTACTGGGCTCAGAAGGTGTATTTGGCGTTGAACGACAGGTAGTCGCGGTCCGCCAGCAGGCGGCCCTGGGCGACGTCCGGGGAGCTCAGGTAGGCCACGTAGGTCAGGCCGACCTGGAAGTTGCCCAGGTACTTGAAGTCGCCGCCGACGGTCAGGCGCTTCTCGGCACGGCCCAGGCCCTGGTAGGCGCTGCCGTCGACGTTCTGCTGCCAGACCACGCGGGTGGTCAGGTCCAGGCCGTCGGCAATCGACGGGTAGTCCATGTAGGCGCCTACGCCCAGCAGGGTCGAGCCACGGCTCTGGGTCTTGGACTGGAAGTCGTCGAAGCGGCCATCGACGCCTGCACCGCCCCCGGTGATGACCAGGGTGTCGACGCCCTCGATGTACTGGTGCACCACTTCACCCATGAAGGTGGTCTGCTGGGCCAGCCAGCTCGGGCCGAGGATGTACGAGGCGTTGAGGTTGCCTTGCCAGATCTGCCCGGTGGTCGGTGCGCCATTGTTCAGGTACACCGAGGCGCCGTTGCGGTAGCTCAGGTCACCGGCGTACTGCACAGAATCGCCGACCTTGGAGCTGAAGCTCACCCCGGTCAGCTCGACATCCTCGAAGTAGCCCAGGCGGTAGGCCGGCGCCGCGCCGGTGTTGGCGCGTGCGCTGATGCGCGAGTTCGACGAGTACTGGGTCTGCCCGGTGAAGTCGAAGTACAGCGAGCCGACCCGCTCGTGGTAGCGGTAGTGGAACAGCCCCAGCTCGGTGTTCTCGGTGACCCGGTAGCGCACGCCCATGCCCCACTGGCCGCCGTCACGCGGCTTGACCTCGCCGGCATAGTTGACGCCGGTGAAACGCTTGTCCGGCAGGCTGTCGATGACCCCGGTATTGAGCCGGAAGAATTCCGCGCCCGGGCCGAAGTAGTCGCTGCCAAAGTAGTCGCCCACCGGGTTGAGCTGAGTCTTCTCCCACTCGTACTGGTAGAAGCCGACCAGCGCCAGGTCTTCGTTCAACGACCACGAGGCCGACACCTGGCCCACCGGCAGGTAGGCGTCCTTGGCCTCGGTGCCCGGCACGTTGAACTTGGTCGCGTCCACCGGTGCCTGGCCTTGGCTGATGTTGGCCCAGAACAGGCTCTCGCCCCAGGCCACCAGGTGGCGACCGGCCTTGAGCGACAGGTACTGGATTTCGCCCAGCGTGTAATTGCCGTACACGTAGGCATCGAGCAGGCGCGCCTTGCTGCCGCTCAGGCGACGGGTATCTTCGACGAAGCCGTCGGGGCGGCCGACCTTGTTCACCGTCAGCGGTGAGTCGTTGGCGTTGCGCTCGTGGTAGACATCGTCGTAGAAGTGGCTGCCACGGACCACGGCGCCGACATTGTCATGGCGCAGGCGCAGTTCGCCGAACAGGCTGAGACGGTTGGTGATCAGCGAACCGCGCTTGAAGTTACGCGTGCCGTCGTCATTGTTGATGTCGTTGAGGTATTGGTTGGCCTGCTTGGCGGTACGCATCGACGCCGTGTAGTTGACCGTGAGCGACGAGTCCAAGGTGGTGTCCTCGCCCAGCTCCAGGGTCGGCCCGGCATTCGCACTTGCGCTGGCCAGGCCGATGGCCACGGCCAGCCAGCAGCGCCGGGCCAGGCCCGTATTCGCGGTAGACATGCTGTTCTCCTTTGTTGTTATTGTTTTTCTCCGTGGGCGGAACATTCAGGCCTGGGCCACGGCATGCCTGAGGTCGTTCTTGGCGACCTTGTTCGACGGGTTCAGCGGCAACGCCGTGAAAAACCGCACCTGGCGCGGCACCTTGTAGTTGGCCATGCGCTCGCGGCTCCAGCCGATCAGCGCCTGCTCATCGAGCTGTTGCCCCTCGCGCAGCACCACGCAGGCGCAACCCACCTCCCCCATGCGTGCATCGGCAATGCCGATCACCGCCACCTGGGCAATGGCCGGGTGGGCCAGCAGTGCCGCTTCGATTTCCGCCGGGTAGCAGTTGAAGCCGCCGACGATGTACATATCCTTGAGGCGGTCGGTGATGGCCAGGTTGCCTTGCGGGTCCAGGCGCCCGACATCGCCGGTGTGCAACCAGCCTTCGGCGTCGATCGCCTCAGCGGTGGCGGCCGGGTCCTGGAAGTAGCCCTGCATGACGTGGAAGCCGCGCAGGCAGATTTCCCCGGTTTCACCCTCGGCCACGGCCCGGTTGGCGGCATCGCGGATGCTCACTTCGGTGCCCGGCAACGGCCGCCCGCTGGTGCTGGCAATCACCTCGGCCGGCGCCTTTGGGTCGCACAGGGTGGCCAGGCCACCGCATTCGGTCAGGCCATAGGCGGTGGTCACCACGCTGAAGCCCAGCTCGCTGCGCATGCGTTCGATCAGGCTGGGCGGGATGCTCGCCGAGCCGGTCACGGCAACGCGCAGGCTGGACAAGTCGGTTTCAGCCAGGCGCGGGTGGGCCAGCAGCGACAAGTACAGGGTCGGCGCGCCGGGTAGCACGCTGATGCGCTCGCGGGCGATGCGCTGGAACACTGCCTCGGCATCGAACACCGCGTGCGGCAGAATGGTCGCCCCGGCGATCAGGCAGGTCAGCCAGCCGGCCTTGTAGCCAAAGGCATGGAAGAACGGGTTGACGATCAGGTAACGGTCGCCCGGCACCAGCCCCAGGACCCGCACATACTCGGCAAAAGCCCGCAGGTTCTGGCCATGGGCGCTCATCACGCCCTTGGGCTTGCCGGTGGTACCCGAGGTGAACAGCAGGTCGCAGATCGCCTCCGGCTGGATGCTCAGGGCGCGGCGCCTGGCTGTCAGCCGCTCGATGGTCGCGGCGCCGAGCAGAAAGCGCTCATGGCTCAGGTCCTGGGCGACGGCGGCCTGGTCGCAGGCGAAGATCACCTGGTGCTCCAGGGTCGCTGGGCGATGGGGTGCGAGCAGCGCCGGGTAGTCGACGTCGAGGAAGCGCTGTTGCACGAACAGCACCCGGCAGCCACTACGGGCCAGCACATCGGCGGCTTCGGCACCTTTCATGCGGGTGTTGACCGGTACCAGTACCGCGCCGGCGCAGTGGATGCCCAGCGCGGCAAGGATCCACTCGCGGCTGTTGGGCGCCCACAGGCCGACCCGGTCGCCCGGCTGGATGCCCAGCGCCATTAGCCCGCGGGTCACCTGCAACACCTGCTCTGGCAGGTCGGCGTAATCCAGGCATTCGCCATGCTCCTCGATGGCGACATGGCCGGCAAAGCGTTGCGCGCTGTCGAACAGAAGGCGGGCGATGGTGGCCGGCGCAGCGGCCGGCTCGTGGGTGGTAGCGGAGTTCGGGTTCATGCAAGGCTCACTCATCGGCATCACTCGGGAAAGCGGATACGCAGCACCGGGCTGGTGGGCACGGCCTGGCACGCCAGGATCCAGCCTTCGGCCAGCTCGTCGGCATCCAGGGCGTCGTTGTGCAGTAGCTCGACCGCGCCGCTCTCCAGGGTGCACATGCACGAGGCGCAACCGCCCACGCGGCAGGCGCTGGGCGGGTCGAGGCCGGCGCGCTGCATGGCATCGAGCAGGGTCTCGCCGCTGGCGCAGTCCAGGGCGTGGTCCTCGCCGTCCAGGCGCACCGCCAGCTTCGCGGCCATCGCCGCCTCGCTGTGGCTGGCCTGGGGCAGCTCGCCTTCGCCCGGCAGCGAAACGAAACGCTCCACCTGCACGCGGGCGCTGGGCATGCCGAGGCTGGCCAGGGCTTGTACGGCGGCATCCATGAACGGCCCCGGGCCACAGATGAACGCCTGGGCATCGACCATCGGCCGGGCCAGCTCGGCCAGTTGCGCCACGGCCGGCACGCCCTGCACCGAGTCCAGCCAGTGCACCACCTGCAGGCGCTGCGGGTGAACCGCCGCGAGAAAGCGCAACTCGTCGCGGAAGATCACCGACTGTTCGTCGCGGTTGGCATAGATCAGCAGGATGCGCCCCTGCCCGGCCAGCAACGCCGAGCGCAGGATCGACAGCACCGGCGTGACGCCGCTGCCGCCTCCAAACAGCAGCAGGTCGCCTTGCAGGTCGCGGGGCACAAACACCCCGGCCGGCGGCAGCACCTGCAGGGTCTGGCCTTCCTGCAGCTCTTCGCACAACCAGTTCGAGGCGCGCCCGTCACGCACCCGCTTCACGGTCACCCGCAGCGGCTCGTCGAGCAGCGGCGTGCTCGACAGCGAATAGCAGCGTGGCAGCCAGCCACCTTCATAAGGCACGCGCAGGGTCAGGAACTGGCCGGGTTTGTAGTGAAAACGCTCGGCCAGCGACGCGGGCACATCGAACACCAGCGACCGGGCATCGGCGGTTTCCTCGATCACCCGCGCCACACGCAAGGCAAGATAGTCATTCATGGTTCAGGTACTCGCTGTCACCTGGCTCAGACGAACGGGTCCGGGTTGGGCAGGCCCAGCTGCACCGCGCCGAAGCTGCGCCCGTAGGCCATGAAGTTGTTTGCGATGTGCCCGCGCGCCTGGTGCAGGTCGCGGAACAGCCGCGCCACCGGGTTGCTGTTGTAAAGGCCCGACGCTGCCATGCTGCGCAACAAGTCGCTGATGCGTTCGGCACAGATGTTGGTCACGTAGGAGGACTGGTAGCGGTACAGCAGGCGCGTTTCGGTGTCCGGGTACTCGCCGGCGCGGGCCAGTTGCATCAGGTGCTCGTAGTTGCGTTCGAGCACAAGCTTCAGGCTGTCGACGGTGATCACTGCCTCGGCCACCGCCGTTTGCGCGACCGGGTCATCGGCGGTGCGCGCACCGTGCTTGCCGATATGCCGGGCGGCGTTTTCGCGGAAGGTATTGATCGCCCCTTGCAGGGCGCCGATAGCCGAGGTCGAGACCGCACGGGAGAACACCTGGGCGAACGGGATCGCGTAGATCGGGTTGGTGTTCACCAGGCGCCCCGGGGTCGCCTCGATCTGCCAGTTGTTGGTGCGCTGCACGCGATGGGCCGGAACGAAGGCATCCTCCACCACGATGTCGTGGCTGCCGGTGCCGCGCAGGCCGAGCACATCCCAGTTGGGCTCGATGCGGTAGTCGGCGCGCGGCAGCAGAAAGGTGCCGTGCTCGCTGGCAAAGTCACCATCGGCCGGCAGGATGCCGCCAAGCAGCACCCACTGGCAGTGCTCGCTGCCACTGGAGAAACCCCACCGCCCACTGATGCGGTAGCCGCCCGGCACCACGCTGACCTTGGCTGCCGGCATGTAGGTCGAGGAAATCAACGCACCGTGGTCCTGCTCCCAGACCTCGCGCTGCGCCTCGACCGGGTAGCGCGCCACCTGCCACGGGTGCACGCCCATCACGCCATAGACCCAAGCGGTCGACATGCAGCCTTCACCAAGGGTCATCTGGATCTCGAAGAAGGTTCGCGGGTCCACTTCATAGCCGCCAAAGGCGCGCGGTTGCAGGGCGCGCAGCAGGCCGGCCGACTGCAGTTCGGCAATGGTCTGGTCGGGGATGCGCAGGTCGCGCTCGGCCTGCGCCGCACGTTCCTTGAGCTGCGGCACCATGCGCCGCGCCCGTTCGATCAGTTCGACTTCTTCCTGGGTCTTTTCTCGCAAGCTGTACATCACTGGTCTCTCCCGGTCTCGCTGCGCCACTGCGCGAGCTGGGATCGATCATCGGTGTGGCCAGGCAATCGATCATCGTCAAAGCGGACTAGTGCCGGCGCGCCCTGGGCGCTAGTCCGTTGAGACGATGCCGGTGGCCGCCGGCGTGACCATAGTCGGTGCCATCGACAGCCCTGATGAGGAGAGACCGTCATGAGCATCCTGCAGCGATTCCGCCTCGATGGCGGCGTGGCAATCGTCACCGGCAGCGGCCGGGGCATCGGCCGTGCCATTGCCCTGGCCTATGCCGAAGCCGGTGCCGATGTGGTGTGCGCTGCCCGTTCGTTGGACGATGTCCAGGCGGTGGCCGAGGAAGTGCGTGCGCTGGGCCGCAACGGCCTGGCCTTCGCCTGCGATGTCAACGACGCCGAGCAGCGCCAGGCGTTGGTGCGCCAGAGCCACGAGCACCTCGGGCGCATCACCCACCTGGTCAACAATGTCGGTGGCGGTGGCCCCAACGACCCGCTGGGCCTGAGCCCGGAGCAGTTCGACGAGATCCTGCGCTTCAACGTGTCCAGCGCCTACGCGTTCTGCCAGCTGTGCGTGCCTCTGATGCGCGACGCGGGTGGCGGCAACATCGTCAACATCAGCTCCGTGGCAGCGCGCTACTCCCAGCGCCACTTCAGCGCCTACGGCACGGCCAAGGCGGCGCTCAGCCACCTGACCCGCCTGCTGGCCCAGGACTTCGCGCCGCAGGTGCGGGTCAACGCGGTGGCGCCTGGCCCTACCCTCACCGCCGCGCTGAACAGCGTGATGCCGGCCGCCATGCGCCAGGCCATGGAGGCCAACACCCCGCTCAAGTGCCTGGGCAGCCCCGAAGACATCGCCGCCGCCGCACTGTACCTGGCCTCGCCGGCTTCGGCCTGGGTCACCGGCAAGATCATCGATGTCGACGGCGGTGCCGACTCCAGCGTCTGGGTTGGCTGACACACCGCTTCCTCAGCCGGCCTCCCCTTTGCTCGGGCCGGCTTTTTTTATTCCCGAAAGCAGCTGCCCCTTGAAACGCTGCCCCTTGAAATGAAATGAGAGCCCAGCCATGGATGCCCATCTGATCACCGCGCTCGGCGACGAGCTGTTCGCTGCCCTGCGTGGCCGCCATACCCTGCAACCGCTGACCAGCCGCTACCCTGACCTGACCCTCGACCAGGCCTACCGCATTTCGCTGGCCTTCCTGCAGCGCCGCGAGGCCTTGGGCGAGCGGGTGGTCGGCAAGAAGATCGGCGTGACCAGCCGCGCCGTGCAGGAAATGCTCGACGTGCACCAGCCGGATTTCGGCTTTCTCACCGACGCCATGCAGGTCGCGGACGGCGGCGATGTCAGCCTGGCCCGGCACCAGTTGATCCAGCCGCGTGCCGAAGGCGAGATCGCTTTCATCCTCGGCGAAGACCTGCACGGCCCCGGCATCTCCGCCGAGGACGTGCTCGCCGCGACCCAGTCGGTGATGCCGTGCTTCGAGATCGTCGACTCGCGCATCGACAACTGGCAGATCCGCATTCAGGACACTGTGGCCGACAACGCCTCGTGCGGCGTGTTCGCCCTCGGCACGCAACGCCTCGACCCGCGCACGCTGGACCTGGCCAAGGTGCAGATGCAGCTGCTGAAGAATGGCCAGCCGGCCGGCGGCGGCCTGGGTTCGGCGGTACAAGGCCACCCCTGCGCGGCGGTGGCCTGGCTTGCCAACACCCTGGGCGAACTGGGCATCCCGTTCCGCCGTGGCGAAATCATTCTTTCCGGCGCCCTGGCGCCACTGGTACCGGTGGCCGCCGGCGACCGTATCAGCCTGAGCATGAGCGGGTTGGGCCAGTCCAGCCTGCGCTTCGTGCCCTGACCTTTGCGTGGAGCGTTTAAAATGAAGAAAATCCGATGTGCGTTGATCGGGCCGGGCAACATCGGCACCGACCTGCTGTACAAACTCAAGCGCAGCGAGGTGCTGGAGCCGGTCTGGATGGTCGGCATCGATGCCAGCTCCGAAGGCCTTGCACGGGCCCGCGAGCTGGGCCTGAAAACCACCGCCGACGGCGTCGACGGCCTGTTGCCGCACGTGCTGGAAGACAACATCCAGATCGCCTTTGACGCCACCTCGGCCTACGTGCATGCGCAGAACAGCCAGAAGCTCAACGCGCTCGGCGTGCTGATGATCGACCTCACGCCGGCGGCCATCGGACCCTACTGCGTGCCGCCGGTCAACCTCAAGGCCAATCTCGGGCTGGGGGTGATGAACGTCAACATGGTCACCTGCGGTGGCCAGGCGACCATCCCGCTGGTCGCGGCGGTGACCAGCGTGCAGCCGGTGGCATATGCCGAGATCATCGCCACCGCCGCGTCTAAATCGGTGGGCCCGGGTACGCGCAAGAACATCGACGAATTCACCCGCACCACCGCCAGTGCCGTGGAACAGGTCGGCGGCGCCCGTCAAGGCAAGGCGATCATCATCATCAACCCGGCCGAGCCGCCGCTGATCATGCGTGACACCGTGCACTGCCTGACCGACGACGAGCCGGACCAGCCAGCGATCCGCGCCGCGATCGAGGCCATGATCGAACAGGTGCAGCGCTACGTGCCGGGCTACCGGCTGGTCAACGGCCCGGTGTTCGACGGCAAGCGCGTATCGATCTTCATGGAGGTGGAGGGCCTGGGTGACTACCTGCCGCGCTATGCCGGCAACCTCGACATCATGACGGCGGCAGCGGCGCGTACCGCCGAGCTGTACGCCGAAGAAATCCTCAAGGGCGAGCTGACGCTGCGCCCTGCCCCCACTGCCCTGGCCTAAGGAGCCGACCATGGACCTCAACGGCAAACGCATTACCGTACATGACATGTGCCTGCGCGACGGCATGCACCCCAAGCGCCACCAGATCAGCCTCGATGAAATGCAGCGCATCGCCTGCGGCCTGGATGCCGCCGGCGTGCCGCTGATCGAAGTCACCCACGGCGATGGCCTGGGCGGCAGCTCGGTCAACTACGGCTTCCCAGCGCACAGTGACGAGGCCTACCTGTCGGCGGTGATTCCGCTGATGAAGCAGGCCAAGGTCTCGGCGTTGCTGCTGCCAGGCATCGGCACGGTCGAGCACCTGAAGATGGCCCACGGCCTGGGCGTGAGTACCTTGCGGGTGGCCACCCACTGTACCGAGGCCGATGTCAGCGAACAGCACATCGCCCACGCCCGCCACCTGGGCATGGACACCGTGGGCTTCCTGATGATGGCGCACATGAACAGCCCCGAAGGCCTGGCTACCCAGGGCAAGTTGATGGAAAGCTACGGCGCCAACTGTATCTACCTGACCGATTCGGCGGGCTACCTGCTGCCGCACCAGGTCAGCGAGCGGGTGGCGGCGATGCGTGCCGCGCTGCGCCCGGAGACCGAGATTGGCTTCCATGGCCATCACAACCTGTCGATGGGCGTGGCCAACTCGATTGCCGCGATCGCCGCGGGCGCCAACCGTATCGACGCGGCCTGCGCGGGGTTGGGTGCCGGTGCCGGCAACACGCCGATGGAGGTGCTGGTGGCGGTGTGCAAGCGCATGGGGATCGAGACCGGGGTGGATGTGTTCGCCATTCAGGACGTGGCCGAGGACCTGGTGGTACCGATCATGGACTTCCCCATCCGCAGTGACCGCGATGCACTGACCATGGGTTATGCCGGGGTGTATGGCTCGTTCCTGCTGTTTGCCAAGCGTGCAGAGCAGAAGTATGGCGTGTCGGCGCGAGAGATCCTGGTGGAAATGGGCCGGCGCGGGATGGTTGGCGGCCAGGAAGACATGATTGAAGATACGGCGATGACCCTGGCCAAGCGCCGAGCCTGAGGCTAAGCGGAGTATGGCACCGGCGAAGCCGGTGCCAGCCTCAGCGCCAATCGGCGACGATCCCGTGCTCCAGCGCCAAGGCCTGCGCCGCCAGGGTCCGCCTTTGGTACTGCGGAGCCTGCGGGTCAGTGGCCAGCCACAACATCACCGCCGCCGGCACTTCGGGTGGAGCGCTACCTGCGCGCAGGGCAATCACCCCCTTCTCGCCGATGGTCACCTTCAGCGCCTCGGTGGTCACCACACCTGGGTTCAGGGTATAGGCACGAATCCCCTGCTCGCCCAGTTCGGTCGACAGAATGCCCGACAGCCGCGACACCGCCGCCTTGCCGGCGCCATAGGCATAACCCCAGCCGCCCTTGTCCGCCGCCACCGGTGGATCGCTCTCGCCGGCGCCTGAGGTGACGTTGATCACCACCCCTCCGCCCTGCCCGAGCATCCGCTGCACCACCGCCTGGGTCAACAGCAAGGGCGTGAGGATATAGCCCTTGAACATCCGTTCCAGGGTGTCCGGCTGCAGCGCCAGGAAAGTCGAGTTGAGGTCATTGCCCTGGTAGATGGCATTGTTCACCAGCACATCGATACGCCCGTATTCGGACAGCACGGCCGCACAGGCCTGCTCGGCCGTGGCACTGTCGAGCAGGTCCATCGGCACCACCAGGGCGCGTGCGCCCAGCGCCCGGATTGCCTCGGCAGTACCATTGAGGCTGCCGGACAGCGGTGCCCCCGCTGCATCGCGCAGGGCGTGCTGATGTTGCTCGCCCTCCTCCAGCGTGCGTGCGCTGATCGCCACATCGTAACCGGCACGGGCAAACGCCAGCGCCGCCGAACGGCCGATGCCACGGCTGGCACCGGTAATGAAGGCCACTTTGTTCATGGGTGATCCTTGTCAGAAACGCGGCGCACGCACCATCGCGTCCATACCGCCGTCGATGAATACCACGCTGCCATGGACGAACCGCGCCTGCTCGGACTGCAGGAACGTCACCAGCGCAGCGATCTCTTCCGGGCGCCCGGCACGCCCCAGCGGCGCGACGAACTCGCGCACCGCCTTGCCGAAACGCGCATCCTCCAGCGACGCCTGATGCAACGGGGTCTGCACCGCGCCGGGCGCCACCACGTTCAGGCGCATGCCACGCTGGCCCCAGCCCGATGCCAGGCTTCGTGCATGGTGGGTGATGGCATATTTGGAACAGGCGTAGGCCAGATGGGGCTGGCCAAGGTCATTGGCCAGGTCCAGCGCCCGTGTTTCGTCGCCTTCAAGCATGGCGCCGGTCATCGGCTGCTGCTCGGCGCCAGGCTGGGTGGCGGCCACCGAGCCGATCACCAGCGCAGCCGGGTTGCGACCGCGAGCCAGGGCACCTTGCAGGCCTTCGAGCAACTGGCTCACGCCAAAGTAGTTGACCGCCAGGATCAACCCGCAGGACGGCGCGGTCACGCCGACCCCGGCGCAACAGACCAGGCCGTCAAGCACCCCGCCGCTGCGTTCGAGCACCCCGGCAATCGCCGCCGCGCGCCCTTGCTCGGTAGAAAGGTCGGCCACCACCTCGGCATCGGCACGGTCGATACCGATGACTTCATTACCCGCCGCACGCAACGCCGCGGCGACGGCGGCACCAATACCCGAGGCACTGCCGCTGATAGCTGTAACAGACATGATCGATCTCCAGGATAGGTCGGTACAGTATCGGCAGAAGGCCAGCGCGCCAGCATCGTCCTTGCGGACTACGGCTGGCGCCCTGGATGCGCCTCAGGCGCGGCGCGCCACGGCCAGCTGCGGCAGCGGCACCTTGAGGCGCTCGGGTGCCTTCAGCGCTACCTTGGGCTTGCCAAGGGCGACCACGCTGTTGAGCAGGATGCGCACCAGCTCGGTCTGCCGACGCACCCCGGTCTTGGAGAAGATCGAGCGCAAGTGCGCCCGCGCGGTATTGCGGCGGATGTTCAGTTCCTCGGCAGCCTCCTCCAGCGACAGGCCGTTGGCCAGTTCCATGGCCAGCGCGGTTTCGGCGCGGGTCAGGTTGAAGAGTTGCTTGGTTACCACCTCGCTGGCCAGCGACTTGCTGGCCGCATCACGGATGTACACCAGCGCCGCCGGCTTGCCGCGTTCATCGGCCCAGTCCAGCGAGGGGATCGACTCGACCACAAGGCCCAGATTGACCAGGCCCGAGGGGCGGGTCACCGACATCGCTTCGGCGCCCTTGGGCGCATCCGGGGAAAATGCGGCGCGAATCAGCCGCTGCAGTTCGCGGTTGTCGCTGGGGTAGGTCGCCTCCAACCGCCCGCCCACCAGCTTCAGGCCGTCGGCGCTGGCGAGAATCTCCTGGGCCACCGGGTTGACCCGCAGCACGCTGCCGCTCTCGTCCAGCACCAGGGTGGCCACCGACAGGCGGCTGATGGCCTGGGAATAGAGCTCGCTGAGCGATTCGCTGCGGTCGAGCAGGTTGTGCACCTGCAGGGCCCGGCGCAGGTGCGGCAGGAACATCCCGCACAGGGCGCGCTCATCGGCAGAGAAGTTCGGTTCACGCCTGGATCGGGTGATGCGAAAGCGCAGCTTGCCGCCGTCGGGCGTGGAAATGTCGGCGCCCATCACGTGGTATACATCCTGCTGGCTGCAGAACATCTTGAAATAGGCGCTGCGCTCCCACTCGGCCGGGGTCATGACGTCGTCGACCGTGAACACATGGTCCGGTGGCTGGTTGGTGAAGGGCGTGTTGGTTTGCGGGTAGGTCATGTAGCTGACGTCCCCGGCACCTTCGATGTCGCCGGAAATGATCATCACGCCCATGTCCGGCTGGTCCGGCACACGCAGGATCAAGGTTGCGTAGTTGGCGGCATACAGAGTGCGGAAGCTGGTCAGCGCACGGGCCATCAGCTTGGGGTCGAGGGCGCCTTCATAGACTTCACCGACCAGGCGATCGAAGGTTGCCAGGTCGCAGCCGAGTCCGGCCAGCGCATCATGGGTCAAGACAGCTTTTTCCACAGTCTTCTCCTCGCTCGGGCAGGCATTGGCCTCCCCTTCTTATTTTTATTTGGCGATGTGGCCGCGGCACAGTCTCGCTGGCCGCCCTGGCGCCGACAATAGGGCGCCAGGGTTTATTTTTTATTACCGGATGTCTCCTGCGCTTTCGCCCACCAGCACCGGCCTGGTTGCCGCCTGCCGGGCGACCAACGGTCGCCCGCGGTTGAACCAGGCCGCCAGCGCGGGGAGGAGGAAGATCGCCCCCAGCACGTTGACCAGGAACATGAACGACAGCAGCACGCCCATGTCGGCCTGGAACTTCAACGGTGCGAACCCCCAGGTACACACGCCGATCGACATGGTCAGGGCGGTGAACACCGCCGCGGTGCCGCGCTGGCACATGGCCAGGTAGAACGCCTCGCGCAGGTCCGCGCCGGCGGCCATCTCATGCTGGATGCGCTCGTACAGGTAGATGCCATAGTCCACGCCGACCCCGACACCCAGGGCCATCACCGGCAAGGTGGCGACTTTGAGGCCGATACCGAGCATCGCCATCAGCGCGTTGCACAGGATGGCCACGATGGCCAGGGGCACGAGGATGCACAGCACTGCCCGCAGCGAGAAGAAGGTCAGCCAGCAGAACAGCGTTACCGAGCCGAACAGCGCCGCCAGCATGGTCACTTCTGCACGTTTGACCGCCTCGTTGGAGGCCGCCATGACCCCGACGTTGCCACCGGCCAGCAGGAAGTCGACCTTCGGCGTGCGCACATCGGCGATGATCCGCCGCGCTTCACCGATGGCGTGGCTGATCGTGGCGCCTTCGTGGTCGGCAAGAAACACCAGGATCTGCATCTGCTGGCAGCCTTCGGTGACCAGCCCGTCGTCCGGCATGTAGGCCCGCGCCCCCTGGCTCAGGCCGCGTGCCGAACCCGGGATGGCCGCCCAGCGCGGGTTGCCTTCGTTGTTGCCGGCGATCACCCGCTTGCCCATGCCGGCCACGCTCTGCACCGACTGCACGCCACTGACCGCACGCATGCGGAAGTCGAAGGCCTCGACCGCGCGCATCACTTCTGGCGACAGGCAGCCTTCCTCCACGCCCTTGACCTCGACGAACACGGACAGCACATCGAGGCCGATCGAGTAACTGCCGATGATCCGCGCATTGTCCTGGTTGTAGCGCGAGTCACCGCGCAGCTCTGGTGCCCCGGCGCCGATATCGCCCACTGCCAGCTCGCGAGCCTTCCAGACACCGCCCACCAGCAGGGCCAGGCTCACGGCGAACACCACCAGCGCCGGGCCCGGCTCGGCCAGCGCCGACAGCCGCCACCACAAACGATGGCGGCCGGCCTCGCTGGCCTGGGCCTTCTGCAGCGTGGCAGGCTCCAAGCGCAGCCAGGACAGGATGATCGGCAACATCAGCTTGTTGGTAATGATCATCAGCATCACCCCGATACAGGCGGTGACCCCCAGTTCATGCACGATGGGGATGTCGATCAGCATGATCACGGCAAACCCCAGGGCGTTCATCAGCAAGGCCAGCGAACCGGGGATGAAGATCTTGCAGAACGCCGATTGCGCCGCCTGCCGGGCACTGGCCCCTGCCACCACATCCTGCTTCCAGGCATTGGTCATCTGCACGGCATGGGACACGCCGATGGAGAAGATCAGGAACGGCACCAGGATCGACATCGGGTCGATGCCCAGCCCCAGCAGCGGCAACAGGCCCAGCAGCCACACCACCGGCAGCAGCGCCACCACCAGTGCGACCAAGGTCAGGCGCCAGGAACGGGCATACAGCCACAGCAGCAGCGCGGTGATGGCGAAGGCAATGACGAAAAAACCGATCACGGTGTTCAGGCCTTCGACCACATCGCCGACCAGCTTGGCAAAACCGACCACGCTGATTTCGATGTCGTCGCTGGCGTATTTCTGGCGCAAGGCCTCGAGCCGTCTGGCGACTTCGACATAGTCGACCGCCTTTCCGGTCCGCGGGTCGATGTCCTGCAGGTCGGCACGCACCATCGCCGACTTCAGGTCGTTGGCGATCAGCCGGCCGATCTGCCCGGAGGCTGCGGCGTTGCTGCGTACCTGGGCGAGGTCGACGGCGCTGCCACTGAAGCGTGGCGGCACCACCACATCGCCGTAGAAGCCTTCTTCGGTGATCTCGATGTAGCGCACGTTGGCAGTGAACAGCGAGGTGACGCTGGCCCGGTTGACCCCGGAAATGAAGAACACGTCATCGGTGACCTTGCGCAGGGTGTCGAGGAATTGCGCGTTGTACAGGTCGCCCTCGCCTTTCCAGCGCACGCTGACGAGCAAACGGTTGGCACCGGTGAAGTACTGGCTGAAACGCAGGAAATTGACCATGTAGTCATGTCGTACCGGGATCTGCTTGTTGAACCCCGGGTCCAGCTGGGTATGGGTTGCGCTGTAGCCCAGGCCCAGGGTCAACAGCACGAACAGCAACAGCAGGCCTTTGCGCCCGTTCATCAACGCCTGGGCCGTGGCCTCGACACAGCGCGCGGTTCGGGAGTCAGCTCTTTTCATGGTTTGCCTCTCATTCGGCCAGCGCGACTTCGGGGCGCATGGGGATAGTCGGCCGGGGGCGATCGGGAAACATCGTCCAAATGGCCTAAGGTTTGCCTCGATCGACCTGTCGCCTTCAGGCGCGGCGTAGGCATGCCCCACAGGTAAATTGCACGACTGGACGCCGAGATAATCCTGTGGGAGCGGCTTTAGCGGCGAACACCGGCAAAGCCGGTGCCATCCAGCGCCCGGCTTCAACGCTGGTACAGGATCACCAGGTCGTTGATCACCGACGGTCGCTCCTGGCCGACCACATGGGTATTGATCTCCAGGGTCAGCTGCGTGCCGCGCTGGTTCAGCTCGACCGCCTTGAGCCGGGCCCGGGCATGGATGCGCGAGCCGGCCGGCACCGGCGCGGGGAAGCGCAAGCGGTCGGAGCCGTAGTTGATCTGCGTGGTGAAGCCGGTGATCTCGAAGCCCAGCGCCAGCTTCAGCCGCGATTGCAGCACCTGTACCAGCGCGCCATGGGCGATGGTGCCGCCAAACGGGCTGTTGCGCCGGGCCCGCTCAGGGTCGGTGTGGATCCAGTAGTCATCACCAGAGAGTTCGGCAAAGGCATCGATCAGCGCCTGGTCCACCAGCAGGCTGTTGCTCCAGTCGCTGTACTGCTCGCTGACCAGCGCCTGCAGCGCGGCCTGGTCCTGGCAGTCGACCTTCAGGCGGTTGTCGGACGCCTCGACAGGCGCTACCGCCTCGACCACCGGCGGCGTTTCCAGCGCTGCGGTGTCCTGCTCAAGGCTGGTGAAGCGCAGCAGCCGGGTACCCTTGGCATCGACCTCGGCAAACACCGGTTGCAACGGCATGCCGACGCTGATCTGGCCTTCCTCCAGGCCCACCAGGGTGGTGTTGATCCGCACCCCTTCGGCCAACTCGACTACCGCCAGCTTCTGAGGCATTTCATCGATGAAGTCCGGCAGCGTCGGAATGCGCGTCAAGGTGTAGCTGTACAACGTCGCCTGGCCGCTCACTTCACGCCACGCCGGGTCCGGCGCCAGGCAGGCCGGGCAATGCCGACGCGGGTAGAACAGCCACTGGGCACAGGCGCCACACTGCTGGATCAGCAGGCGACGGGCCTTGAGCCCTTCCCAGAACGGCGCGGAGATCTCGGTCGCCACGGGCATCGGTTTGTTGTTAGACATGATCGTCATGCTCCCTGAAGAATCAATGCGCCCTGCTCGCTCATCACGCCGCCGGTACCGGAGACGTAGACGCTGTCGCAGCGCTGCAACTGGCGTTCACCCGCAGCCCCGGCGATCTGCGTGACCGCCTCGATGACTTGGGACATGCCGCCGGCCGAGCCGGCCTGGCCAAAGCTGAGCTGGCCACCATGGGTGTTCATGGGGAAGTCGCCACGCCAGGTCAGGTCGTGCTCGCGGACGAACGCCATGCCCTCGCCCTTGCCGCAGAAACCGGCGTCTTCAAGGGTCAGCAAGGCGGTGATTGTGTAGCAGTCGTAGATCTGCGCGGCATCGACGTCTGCCGGTTTCAGCCCGGCCATGGCGAAGGCACGGCGAGAGGCCGGGCCGATCGGCGTGTGCACCATGTCCTCGGCGTAGGTTGGCGACTTGAAGGCCAGGTGCTCGCCAAAGCCTGTGATGAACGCCGGGCGTTTGCGAGCCCGCGCCGCCAGTTCCTTGTTGGTGATGATCAGCGCCGCGCCGCCGGCCACCGGCATGACGATCTCCAGCACGTGCAGCGGGTCGGCGACCATGCGGCTGGCCAGTACCTGCTCCACGGTCAGCGGCTGGCCATGGAACATCGCCTGCGGGTTGGCCTGGGCGTTGGTACGCTGGTCCACGGCGATTTTCGCCAGGGCCCGTGGGTCGTAGCCGAACTGGGCGGCGTAGCGCTGGGCGATCATCGCGTAGCCCGTGTTCTGGCCCATGTGCCCGTAAGGCAGGTCGAACTCCGCCTCCGGCGCACCGAATGCCGTGCTGTGCCCGCCAAAGCGCATGGCACGCGCCATCCAGCCGGGGTCTTCATCCGGCCCCAAGGGTGCCATCCGCGCCGGCAGCACGCACAACACCGCCTGGCACAAGCCCAGTTCGATGGCGGCAGCGGCGCGCCAGACCATGCCGACCGAGGTGCATCCGCCCAGGTCGACCACTTCGGCGAAGTTGAGCCGCAGGCCCAGGTATTCGGCGGCCATGGCCGGGACGAACACCGAGGCTTCGTGGAACTGCGGTCCGTTGATCACCAGGCCATCGAGGTCCGAGGCCTGCAGGCCGGCATCGCGCAAGGCCTGGGCAGCCAGGTCGGCGACCTGTTCGAGGTGGAACATCTTCGGTGCCGTGGCGTACTTTTCCGGCTTGTACTGTGCGGTACCGACTATTGCTGCATGGCCTTTGAGCCCCATTGTGCCTCCATGCCGGTGCCCGCGGGCACCAGCGTTGTCAGGTGATCGGTCAGAAGGTGTATTTCAACGAGAAGGTGGCGTAGTCACGGTCGGCATAGGGCCGTTTGATCGGGTCGGGCGAGCCGAGGTATCCGACATAGGTCAGCGCAGCTTCCAGGTTGCCCAGGTATTTGAAGGTCGTGCCCACGCTGATCCGCCGGTCACCCTGCACCCCGGAAATGCTCCCGGCCATCGGCGTGGAGCCGCTGAACACATTGGAGAAGCGCACCGGCACCTCAAGGTCCCAGCCCTGGAACACTCCCGGGTAACTGAACGATGCGCCAACCGTGTAGGCACTGGCATCCCGCGAGCGCCAACCGGTCGCGGTCTTGTAGGTGTAGTTGTCGGACGGCGTGACCAGGGGTGCCAGGCTCGGCAGCAGCGCCACGCCCTGCAGGTTGCCGGCCGCAGAGGTGGCGTCGACACTGTCGACCTTGACATGGATGATCTCGCCGGTGAGGGTGGTCTGGCTGGCCCATGGCCGGTCGCCCAGCACGCGCATGGCCGACAGCTGGAACTGCTGGCCCTTGCCACGCGCCGGGGTCGGCCCGAGGCCGGTGTTGACCATCACTGGCGCACCATCGCGGTACGACCATTCAGCGCCGATCTGAGTCTCGCCCAGCTTGGTCGAGGCGCTGATGCCGGTGAGTCTGATGTCTTCGAAGTACTTCACCCGGTAGCCGTTGGCGGCGAAGGCAAACAGGCCGCCACCCACCGGCACCGGGCTGTAGCCAACCAGCGCGGTGGCCGGGTTCTTGTCGTGGTAGTTGACGTGGAACAGCGACAGTTCCAGCGCCGACACCGGCCGGTAGCGCAGTTGCACGCCCCACTGGCCGCTGTCGCGGGGCTCGTCGGTGCCGCGGTAAGGCACGTTGCCGGTCGGCGTGATCAAAAACTCTCGGCCTGGGCCGATCACGTCGGTGCCCGACAGGTAGCTGCCCACCGGGGCCAGCTCGGTGCCCTTCCACTCGTACTGCATGTAGGCGCCGAAGGTGAATTGTGGGTTAAAGCGGTACGAAGCCGACACCTGGCCCACCGGCAGCAGCACTTCCTTGACCTCGACACCGGGTTGCGCGGCCTTGACCGCATCCGAGGGGTTCTGCACGCCGTTGACCCCGGGGTAGTACAGGCTCTCGCCCCAGGATTCGATATGGCGGCCGGCCTTGACGTCGAGCATCGAGTCGTTGTCGAACCGCCAGCCACCGAACACGTAGGCATCCAGCAGGCGGGTACGGCCACCGCTGTAGTACTTGGCATCGCTGGTGAATTCGTCGTTGTCACCGTCCTTGTTGACGGTGGCCGGCGAGTTGTTGTCGTTCTTGCGGTGGTAGACGTCGTCGTAGAAGGTACTGGCGCGTACCACGGCGCCGTAGTTGTCCATGCGCATGATCATCTCGCCCAGTGCGCCCAGGCGGTTGGTGGTCAGGCTGCCCTGGTTGAAGTTGCGGTCACCGTCGTCGGCGTTGACCCCCATCAGGCGGTCGCTGGGTTTGGCCAGGCGCACGCCGATGCCGTAGCTGGTGGTCACCGACCAGTCGATGGTGGCGCCATTGTCGAACTCGATGGTCTCCCCCGCCCAGGCCGACGCCGATGCCAGGGCAATCGCCGCCGTCAGGCCGGCCAGCGGCAAGCCGCGGCTGGCAAGGCCAGTATCGTTATTGTTGTTCTTGTCGATCACACGGACTCTCCTGAAGGGCAACCGGCTGGCTGCCTGGAATGGTCAACGTTGCCGTCGGGCCGGACGCAGGTTGCCCCGGCGCGCCACGGCGGTAGCGGTAGTGCGCCTGGTGCAGCTCGCGCACCAGCAGCCCTTCGGTCATGAGGTAGTTGGCATGGGCCAACGTTTCGCCAAGCGCCATCAGTTCGTCGAAACGACCTGACAGCCTGGGGAACAGCGCGGCCATCAGTTCGAGCGCGCTGCGCGGCTCGTCACAGCTGACCAGCAGGCGCGACAACTGGGCCTGGTGATGCGTCTGCAACTGGTCCAGGCGCGCATGCAGGTTGTAGAACGGCCGCTCGTGAGCCGGCAGCACCAGCACGCTGTCGGGCAGCGTGCGCAGGTGTTCGAGCGAGGCCAGCCAGTCACGCAGCGGGTCGGCCTCGGGTTCGGTGGCATGCACGCCCACCGTCGGCGTGATGCGTGGCAGCACCTGGTCGCCGGCAATAAGCACACTGCCGTCCTCGGCAAACAGGCACGCGTGCTCGGGGGAATGGCCACGCCCCACCACCACGCGCCACTGGCGGTTGCCGATGGGCAGGCGATCGCCGTCCCGCAGGCGCCGGTAGCTGTTGAAATGCAGGGGGCGGAAGTGGCCGCTCTGAATCAGCCGGTATAGCTCGTCGATCTGCGCGTCATTGAAGCCCGCCTTGGCATGGAAATCGTGGAAATCCCAACCCGGTGACTGCCCCGCGGGCACCGTCACGTACAGCGAGCGGTACTCACTGGCCGTCATGTAGATCGGACAGCGGTAGCGTTCGGCGAGCCAGGCGGCGACGCCGGCATGGTCGGAATGGTAGTGGGTACAGATCACCGCCAGCACCGGCTGCCCGGCGAACAGCCCGGCAATCACCTGCTCCCAGGCTTTACGGGTCTGTTCGGTGTTCATGCCGGTGTCCACCACGACCCAGCCGTCGCCATGGCGCAGCAGGTACAGGTTGATGTGGTCGAGGCGGTACGGCAGCGGCATGCGCAGCCACCACACGCCATCCAGCACCTCGCGCCACTCGCCACTGCCCTGTGCTTGCGCCCAGGGGTAGCGCAGGCCGTCCACCCGTGCGGGTTCGTTACCGGTGCGCTCAGCCATGCCGACCACCGATGAAGGGAGGCAGGCCGACCTGGGCCAGCACCTGCAAAGAATAGGGCTGATAGGTGGCGCTGGCTTCATCGCGGATGAACAGCGGATCGGTGCAAGCTTGCGGGCAGTAGCCCTGGCGCTGCAAATCGACCTTGCGCAGCTTGAAGGTACTGGTCAGGTCGGCTGCCGCACTCACCCGCACGAACAGCGGCGCGGCATAGCGCGGCAGGCGTGCCTCGGTCAGTTGGTAGAACGCCTGCGGGTCGAATTCCGCCCCTGGCTGCATCAGCACCGCTGCCATGCCCGCCCTGCCCTCGTGCTCCGGCACCTGCACGCCGTACACGTTGATCAGCTCAAGGCCCGGCAGGTCGCTGAGAGCGTCAGCCACTTCCTGGGTGGAAACGTTTTCGCTTTTCCAGCGGAAGGTGTCGCCAATGCGGTCGACGAAGTAGCAATAGCCATCGGCATCCTGGCGCAGCAGGTCGCCCGAGCTCCACCAGGCATCGCCCGTTTGCAGGACGTCGCGGCGGATCTTGCTTTCGGTGGCCGCCGCGCAGGTATAGCCCTCGAAGCGGCCACCGCCGATGTCGGGATGGTCGACGATAAAGCCCATGGCCTCGCCCACTTCACCGACTTCGCACAGCTGGTAGAAGCCGTTCGCGTCACGCGGGTGGCAGTCGTTTTCCACGTCGTAGCGCACCAGGCGCAGGTTGGTACGGTTCCAGTCCGGCACCCGGCCGCAGGACCCGCGATAGTTGTCGACGTTGATCAGGTTGGTGTTTGCTTCAGTGGCACCCCAGCCCTCGAACACCTGGATCGGGCCGAACCGGTCGATCCAGCGTTGCCAGGCCTCTGCCGACAGGCCGGCGCCGAGCATGCAGCGCAGGCTGTGCTCGCGTTCCCCGGCCTGGACCGGGCGGTTGAGCAGGTAGCGGCAGATTTCGCCGATGTACTGGAACACGCTGATGCGATGGCGCCTCACGTCGTTCCAGAACTCGCGCACGCTGAACTTGCGCCGTACCACGATGCTGGCACCCACGCGCAGGGCTGTGGAGGTGACCGAGGTGGCGGCCGCGCCGTGGTACAGCGGCAAGCAGCAATAGAAGACATCGGCGCGAGTGGCCTGCAAGGTGACTTCCATCACATCGCCGGACGACATCCAGCGCATGTGGCTGTAACGCGCGGCCTTTGGCAAGCCGGTGGTACCCGAGGTGAAAATCAGCAGGGTCGGCGCCTGGGCCTCGATCTGCGCACGCAGCTCCCGCGGGAAGCGACTTCGCGGCGCGGCGGCGAGGTTCTGGGCGAACGTGGTGTCGATACCGGCCGGTAGCTCACCCGACCATGGCTGTTCGGCGTCGTTGACCAGCCACATCGGCAGCTGCGGCAAACCTTCGGTCGCCTGCAGGTTGCCCAGGCACTCCTCACCGACCAGCAAGGCCTTGGCGCTGGTTGTTTGCAATGCATGCACCAAGGGTTTGCCGGCCACCTGGGTGTTGATGAATGCCACCACCACACCGAGCTTGACCAGGCCGAACCAGCAGGCGAAGAACGCCGGGCGGTTTTCCATCGCCAGGGCGCAGACGTCACCGGGGCGCAGCCCGCGCGCCTGGCAGGCATGGGCCACCTGGTCGGCAAGGCGGTCGACTTCGGCGTAGCTGAGCACCTGCTCGCCATCGATGAGGAACGGGCGTTCGCCTTGTCGATCAGCCTGCGCTTCCAGGCGGTCGGCCAAGGTGTAAAGGTCACGTGGCTTGATCTGCGCGCTGGCAGCGCTGCGCAGGTCCAGCAGGGCCTGGGTCTGTTCGCGGCTGACCGGCCGTTGCGCTGGCGCATGCAGGGGTTGAGGCAAGTTCATTGCGCCACCTCTGCCCTGGCCTGCCAGCTGGGGTAGTCGCTGTAGCCGCGTGCCCCTGGGGTGTACAGGGTCTTGCGGTCGAAGCCAGCCAGGGGCCGCCCGTGGCGCAGGCGCTCGACCAGGTCCGGGTTGCCGATGAAGTGCCGGCCGAAGGACACTGCGGCGCCCTCGCCGGCCGCCAACGCAGCCTGCGCCGAGTCACCGTCGAAACCATCGTTGAGGATCAGCGCCAGGGGGCTGCTGCTGCGCGCCACGGCGAACGCATCGAGCCCTGGTACCGGCGAGCGCATGACATGCAGATAGGCCAGGTTCAATGGCGCCACCGCCGCACACAGCGCCGCGCAGGTGATGGCCGGCTCGTGGTCGTCGATGTCGTTGTAGGGGTTGCCGGGGCACAGGCGCAGGCCGACCCTGCCCGCGCCAATGGCGCCCGCCATGGCCGCCAGCACCTCTTCGGCGAAGCGCACCCGGTTGCGGGCGTTGCCACCGTAGGCGTCGCTACGCTGGTTGCTGCCGGCAGCCATGAACTGCATGGGCAGGTAACCGCTGGTGCAGTGCAGCTCGACGCCATCGAAACCCGCCTCGCGAGCATTCAGCGCGGCCCGACGATAGTCGTCGATCACCCCGGCGATACCCTCAAGGGTCAGCGCCTCGGGCAACTCGGTGTCGACCATGCCGGCGGTGTCGCTGAACACTTGGGTGCGGGCACGGATCGCCGAGGGTGCCACCGTGGCAGCACCGAGCGGCTTGTTGTGGTGGCTGGCAGCACGCCCCACGTGCATCAATTGCAGCACGATGCGCCCCCCTTCGCCATGCACGGCGCGGGTCACCTGGCGCCAGCCGGCTACCTGTTCGGCGCTGTAGATGGCTGGGGTACGGCAGTAGCCCAGGCCGCTGGCCGAAGGTGCGGTGCCCTCGGCCACGATCAGCCCGGCGCTGGCCCGCTGACGGTAGTAGGCGACCATTTCGCTGCCTGGCACACCTTGGCGGTCGGCACGGCTGCGGGTCATCGGGGCCATGACGATGCGGTTGGCCAACTGCAGGTCACCCAGCCGCACAGGCTCGAACAAGATGCTCATTTCAGCTCCTTCATTCTTTTTGTTGCCGGTGCGCAAGGGGCGCGCGACACCGGAGATGGGCTGAATGATTCACCGTGGCCAGGTGCGAAACATCGTCCGTCGAGACTAGTCCTTAAGTGCTCGCTGCAAGGCTGGCCAAGGCCTTGGTCCAGCAGCGAAACTGGTCTGAACAGACGATGAAATCGCGCCACGATGCGTCGAGCATCGGGCGTACCCAAAACAAGAAGCGGAGCTGTGCTGTGAACCCATCCCCTCCCGTGACCTGGCGTACTCACTACGCCTTGCTGGTGCTGGCCAGCATCTATGTTTTCAACTACATCGACCGCCAGCTGATGGCGATCCTGATCGAGCCGGTCAAGCTCGAATTCGGCATATCCGACACCGGTATCGGGCTGCTTTCAGGGGTAACCTTCGCGGTGTTCTACACGGTGTTCGGCCTGCCCCTGGGGCGCCTGTCGGACCGCATCGGGCGCAAGCCGGTGATCGCCTTCAGCTGCATGGCCTGGAGCCTGATGACCATGCTCTGCGGCATGGCCGGCAGCTTCTTCACCCTGGTGCTGGCGCGTATCGGCGTGGCCATCGGCGAAGCCGGCGGCACCGCGCCGTCGGTGGCGATGGTCTCTGACCTGTACCCGCCGCAGCGGCGCTCTACTGCCTTGGCAGTGCTGATGCTGGGTTCAAGCCTGGGCGCCATCGTCGGCCTGGGCCTGGGTGGCTGGATTGCCCAGCAGCACGGCTGGCGCTATGCGTTCCTGCTGATCGGTGCGCCCGGCATCCTGCTCGGCCTGTTGCTATTGCTGACCGTGCGCGCACCAAAGCCCGTGCGCCTGCAGCAGGCCAACGCCGCACCGGCCGAAGGCTGGCTGCGCACCTTGGGCGAATTGCTGCGCATGCCGTCGTTCCCGTGGCTGGTGTTGACCGGTGGCGCAGCGGCGATCGCCGGCTATGCCATCGGCACCTGGAGCCCGAGCTTCCTGATCCGCTCCCACGGCCTGAACATGCAGCAGGCAGGCTTCCTGGTGGGAGTGATCGGGGGTAGCGGTTCGACCATCGGCACACTGGTATGTGGCATGCTCACCGACCGCCTGGCCCGGCGCGATGTCGGTTGGCAGATCGGCGTGCCGCTGCTGGGCACGCTGCTGAGCATTCCGTTTGCCCTGGCCTACTTTTTGTGGCCGCAGGGCATTGCCTTCTACATCGGCGACACGCCGGTACCCCAGGCATTCCTGTTCTACAGTGCGTTCGGTTTCTTTGGGGTGTGGTGGGCGACGCCGTGCCTGGGCGCAATCACCCATCTGTTCCCGGCCAATCGTCTGGCTCAGGCTACGGCGATCTTCGTCATGGCCATGACTTTGCTGGGCGTTGGTCTGGGGCCGTTGTTGATCGGAATGCTCAGTGACCTGTTCCTGCCACGCTTGCAGGGGGAGTCGCTGCGGTATGCCTTGGCGGCTTCGGTGGTGTTGCTGGTGTTGGCGGCAGTGTTTCTGGCGCTGGCGTTGCCACGGTATCGGGCGCAGATCAAGGGGTTGGCAAGCGGCAAGGTGGTTGGTGCGGTAGCTGTGTAGGGGCTGGAGTGCCTGCTTCTATTTATGTAGCGCCCTTGAGACCGAGCGCCGCCCGCGCGGCGCTTGATGTGTACCCCCTCTGCAAATCCCGAAACAGGCCCCAGGCAGCACTCCCGCAATCTGCCGAAAAGTCATCACACAAACAAAAGGCCTGGCAGGGTAAGCCTGCCAGGCCTTGTTCACTTGCGAGGTATCACCCCATCAACGCCCGATAGCCCGCGCCGCATCCGCGGTATACATGTCCGGCGTAAACTTGCTCTCGTTGAGAATCGGCCCCTTCTTCGCCTCGTTGGTCATGCCGTACCCGGTGTACTGCCCCGAGTTCAAGTCCATGAAGAACTGCGACCCGGCCTGCCAGCCACTCATGTCAGGATGGTAGTAGTAGTTGACCATGGCGTGTTTCCACAGCTGCCCACGGGCATCGTAGTTGTCGGCCATCACCGCGTTCCAGGTGTCCTCGTCGATGAACAGAACGCGCTTGCCGTACACATGGCGGTAGCCTTCCTTCAGGTCGGCCTCGACCACCCATACCCGGCGCAGCTCATAACGCATGAACTCGGGGTTGGGGTGGTTGGGCGTCAGCAGTTCGGCGTACTTCACCGTGCCGGCATTGGCCTTGAAGGCGTTGGCCGGGCTGTAGATCTCGCGCTTGCCCAGCAGCTTCCAGGTGTAACGCTCCGGCGCGCCGTTGAACAGGCGGTCCTCGTCCACCGTCATGGTGCCGTTGGTGCCGATCATGGGCTGGTCATAACCGTACCCCGGCATCTGCCGCACACGCCGGGTCGACGGGCTGTAGGACCACGCCTGGCGCGACGAGGTGACGAAGTTGTAAGGCTCGTGGGCAATGCTGATCACGCCATTGTCACGGGCTGGCTTGAGCGTGGTGTTGTAGCTCATCGCCTGAATCAAATCGGAGGTCTTCGGTTCCACCGTCGGCGAGTTTGCCTGCGACAGGTTGCGCGCATGGGCGCGACCCCAGCCGATGCTGCCGTTGGGCAGTACCGAGGCAAGGTCGGAAATCTTCTCCTCGGTGTAGGCACGCGCCGGCAACTGATGGTTCCACAGCACCTCCATGCCGTTCTTGGGGATCGGGAACGGCACCTGGCCCAGCCCCTCGACCCCCTGCCCATCGTTGACCAGCTGGGCGTGCAAGGCATTGTCCATCACCCGCCGGCACACATAGTCGGGGTAACGGAAGTCACGATGCCCCGGGTAGATGTTCATCTTGTAGGTGGTCGGGTACTTCTTCAGCAGCGCCTTCTGGCCGTCGGTCAGGTGCGCGGCGTACTGGTCCATGTTCTGCGCTGTGATCACCAGGATCGGCTTTTCATTGGCATAGGGGTCCACCGGCTGGCCACCGGAGAACTTCACGTGGTTCCAGCCCGGCACCTCGCCCAGGTACTTGCCGGTGTACGGCGGGATAGTGCCCTCGGCATTGCCGGCCTGCTCTGCGCCAACGCAGGTCAGGTCCTTGCCCAGGCGGGCGGCCTCCGCAGGCGGCACGGCGGCGTGGGCGCTGGTCAGCAGCCCGTTGTTGAGGGTCAGAGCGGCTGCGAGCATCACAGTTGTTGTTGTTTTCATGTACTGCCTCCTTCGCTGATAAGGCTTGTGGTATGGCTTCATTGTTCCGGTTCCAGCCGGCACGGCATCGTCCGGAGGGACTAAGATCACGCGCTGACCAGGCGCGTCTTGAGCTCGCCCTTGAGCACCTTGCCGGTGGCGTTGCGTGGCAATGGCTGGTCGACGCGGTAGACCTGGGCCGGCACCTTGTAGGCAGCCAGGCGCTCGGCGATGAACGCGCGCACCTGCTCGTCGGCCGGCAGGCTGCCCGCAATGCCGTGAATCGCCAGCGCCACCACTTCCCCATGCAGCGGGTCAGCGACCGCAAACGCTGCCGCCTCCAGCACGCCAGGCATGTCGCTGATACAGGTTTCGATCTCGGCCGCGGAAATCTTCTCGCCACCACGGTTGATCAGGTCTTTGACCCGGCCACTGATGAACAGGAAGCCCTCGTCGTCGAGGTAACCGAGGTCGCCGGTGTCGAGCCAACCCTCGCACAGGGTCTGGTGGCTGGCCTCGAGGAGGTTCCAGTAGCCCTGCATCAAGGTCGGCGAACGCAGCCAGATCAACCCTTCGCGGCCAGCCGGCAAAGGCCGCGAAGGGGCGTCGCCGATGCGCACCTCGACGATCGGCAACGGCCAGCCGGCGCTGGCCGGGCAGTAGGCGAACAGGTCACCTCCAATCGCCGCACCGATGCCGTTGCTCTCGGTCAGGCCGTAGCCACTGCCGGCGATCACCTGGGGCTTGCGCACCAGCATCTCGTTCAGCAACCCGGCCGAAGAGGCGCCACCGCCGAGGCCCAGGCCAAACAGGCTGGCGGTATCGCCGCCGTCATAGCGAGGCGAGGCCAGCAGCTGCTGCATCATCACCGGGGCGCCATTGAACTGGGTGCAGTGCTCGTCACGGATCAGGTCCAGCGCCTGCTCGGCATCCCACTTGTACATCAGCAGCAGGCGCCGACCGCCTCGCAACGCCGAGAGAAACTGCGCGTGCAGGCCGCTGACATGGAACAGCGGCACCGCCATCAGGGTGGTCGAGGCGAAGCCACTGCCGAGCATGCCCGCCACCCGCTCGGGCGAAGTCAGCGCACAGAACGCGCCCTGGAACTCCAGCGCGGTCAGCGCCTGGCAAATCGCCCCATGGCTGGACAACACGCCCTTGGCACGGCTGGTGGTGCCGGAGGTGTAAAGGATCAGCGCCGGGGCTTCAGGCGGCAGCTCCACGGCTGCCAGCGGCAGCGGTTCGGCAGCCAGCAGCTCCTCGTAGCGCAGGCAATGCGCAGGCAGCTCGGCGTCGGCGGCACGCCCGACCACGATGAAGGTGCGCCCGGCTGCTGCCAGGTCGCCCTGAAGCAAGGACAGGCGCGCATCATCGCCGATCAGCACACGCGCACCGCTGTCCTCCACACCATGCAACAGCTCATCGTGCAGGCCCCAACTGTTGAGTGGCACGCACACCGCACCGCAGCGCTGAATGGCGGCAAACGCCACCAGCCAGGCCGGCTGGTTGCGCATGGCAATCGCTACCCGCTCGCCAGGGCGCAGGCCCAAGCGGCCTGTCAGCTGGCCAGCCAGCCGGTCGACCGCGTCGAAATAGTCGGCAAAGCTCAGGCGCTGCTGCTGCCAGACGACAAATTCCTTGTCGCCGTGTACCCGTGCGGCGTCGATCACCTGCAGCAGGTTGCGCGGTGCATGGCGAAAATACCGCGGGCCACCTGCGGCTGGGGTCATCACTTCAAATGGTGCACCGGGGGCTATCAACTGTTCCCAGGCGTGCCGCCAATGGTCAATGCTCATCAGGGTTCTCCAGGCGCCGGGCTCACGCACAGGCCGCGTCGAGGGCGGAATAACGTTCGCAATGGAAGTCGCGATCACCCAGGCAGGCCTGGGCCACCCGCACCCGTTTGAGGTACAGGCCGACATCCAGTTCGTCGGTGACACCAATGCCGCCATGCATCTGCACCGCTTCGTTGGCAACCTGCAGTGCGGTATCGCCAGCCTTCCACTTGGCCAGGCTGACCAGCCGCCCGCGCTGTGGGGCGTCCAGTTGCGGGTCGTCCAGCGCGGCCAGGCCGGCCATCACCGCACTGCGCGCCAGGGCCAGCTCGGTGTACAGGTGCGCAGCGCGGTGCTGCAGCGCCTGAAACGAGCCGATCGGCACATCGAACTGGACCCGGGTCTTCAGGTATTCCACGGTGGTTTCGAACAACTGCTGCGCAGCGCCCAGCAACTCCGCCGCCAGGCACGCCCGGCCGCGGTCGAGCACTGCGTCCAGCACCTCCCAGGCTGCCCCGGGTTCCCCCAGCAGCGCTTCGCGGCTCACTCGCACCTGGTCCAGGCGCAGGCGCCCGCTGTTGCGCGAATCGATCAGGGGCAGCGCCGTGCACTGCACGCCTTGGCTGTCGGCTGGCACCAGGAACAGGCTGATGCCCTGCGCTTCGCCCGGCTGGCCGGCGGTACGCGCCGCCACCACGTAGGCATCAGCGCCGACGCCATCGATGACCCAGAACTTTTCCCCGCTCAGGCGAAAACCTTCGCCCTCGGCGACCGCAGCCACGGATACGTCACTGGGGCGGTGGCGGGGCCCCTCCTCCAGCGCCAGAGCCAGGCGCCGCTTTCCCTGGATCACCGCCTGCAGCCAGTCGCTGTGCTGTTGCGCCGAACCGGCCAGGGCCAGCAGCGAGCCGGCCAGGACAACGCTGGACAGCAATGGCGTCGCCGACAGGTGCTGGCCCTTGGCTTCGAAGATCGGCCCCAGGCCCATGCACCCGAAGTCCAGCCCCCCGAGGTGCTCGGCAAACGGAATCGCACTCCAGCCCAGCGCCACGGCATCGCGCCATAGCTGGGTATCGAAGCCTTGCGCCACGCCCTGGTCACGCAAGCGCCGCTGCGCCGCAACCGGGCTGCGTGCGGCCAGAAAGTCGCGGGCACTGTCAGCCAGCAGGCGTTGTTCTTCGTTGTAACGCAGGTTCATGCCGACACTCCTTTCTTGCCGTCGGGCAAACCAAGCACACGCTTGGCGATGACGTTGAGCTGCACTTCCGATGCGCCCCCGGAAATGGTCAGGGCATAGCTGTTGAGCCAGGCGCGGGTCACGGCCAGCTCGCGCTCGCTGAAGCCCGGCGCCTGCCAGCCGAAGGCGTGGCCGCCCAGGGCGTCGAGCAGCACCTCGAACTTGTCGCGTTCCTGCTCGGTGTGCAGCAGCTTCATGATCATCATCAGGCCGCTGATGTCGTCACCGGCACGCCCCTCCTCGGCCATGCGCTGCACCGTCAGGCCGTAGGCATGCTCGTCCATGGCGCAGGCCACCGCCCGCGCCTGCAAGGCCAGCTCGCCCTGGCTGCGCGGCTGCGGCAGGTATTCGCGCAGCAGCGCCAACAGGTCGAAGTGCGACGGCAGGCTGAATTCGCCGAACTTGGACATGGCCTTGCGCTCGTGCTGCAGCAGGTACTTGCCGAGGTTCCAGCCACCATTGAGCGGGCCGATCAGCTGGCTCTTGGGTACCTTTACGCCATCGAAGAACACCTGGCAGAACGCCGACTTGCCGCTGATCAGGTCGATCGGTACCGCCTTGACCCCAGGGCTGCGCATGTCCAGCACGATCAGGCTGATACCTTCATGCTTGGGCGCCTGGCTGTCGGTGCGCACCAGCGCATACATCCAGTCGGACTTGTCGCCGTAGGAGGTCCAGATCTTGCTGCCATCGACCACGAAGTGATCGCCGGCGTCACGGGCGGCCATCTTCAGGCTGGCAAGGTCGGAGCCGGCATTGGGTTCGGAGAAACCCTGGCACCAGCGCACCTCACCACGTGCCATGGGCGGCAACAGGCTGCGCTTCTGCTCTTCGGTGCCATGGGCCAGCAACACCGGCCCGAGCATCCAGATACCCAGGTTGATCTGCGGCGGCCGGCATTTCAGGCGGCGCATCTCGCTTTCCAGTACCGCCAGCTGCTCGGCATCCAGCCCGGCACCGCCATAGGCTTCGGGCCAATCGGGGCAGAACCAGCGCTTGTCGCGCATGCGCTCGAACCACAGGCGCGCATCGTCGTTGGCGAACTGCGGCTGGCTGGCCCCCCACACCACATCGCCTTCGCCCATGGCGGTGCGCATCGATTGCGGGCAGTTGGCTTCCAGCCAGGCGCGTGTCTCGTGCCTGAATTGCTCTATCGTGCTCATCGGATGCAACCCTCGGCCCAGGCCCCGGGCACTGCCGGGGCGGGGCATTTCTTGTGGTTGTGTTGGCTGAACCGAGCGCGCTCGGCTCAGCGCTGGGTGCGCGGCATGCCCAGGCCGAACTGGGCGATCAGCTCGCGCTGGATTTCATTGGTGCCGCCGCCAAAGGTCACGGTGACCGAGGCGCGCAGCTCGTATTCAAGGTCACCGTGCAGCGCCGCTGCGGCCGAGCCGCCACGCACCACGCCATTGGCGCCGACGATGGCCGAAAGGCGGCGCAGGATCTCGATCGCCGATTCCGAGCCGTACACCTTGGTGGTCGAGCTCAACGCCACGTCCATCTGCTCGCGCTCAAGGTTGGCGGCAATGCGCAGGTTGATCAGGCGCATCGCTTCCAGGCGCGCATAGCACTCGGCCAACGAGCTGCGCACCCAGGCCTTGTCCATCGCCCGTCGGCCCTTTTCGTCGCGGGCCTTGGCCCACAGGTAGACCCGGCGGAACAGCCCGGCGACCTTGTCCGACCAGGAGCCCAGGCCCAGGCGTTCATGGTTGAGCTGCGCGGTGATCAGCTTCCAGCCGCCGTGCAGCTCGCCGACCAGCATGTCCCTGGACACCTTCACGTTGTCGTAGTAGGTAGCGGCGGTCGGGTTGCTGGTGGTCGGGATCACCGTGCTGGAGAACCCTGGCAGGCGGGTATCGAGGATCAGGATCGACACGCCCTTGTGCCGCGCCTGGCTCGGGTCCGTGCGCGCAGCCAGCCAGATGTAGTCGGCTGACTCGGCGCCCGATGTCCACAGCTTGTTGCCGTTGACCACGAAATGCTCGCCATCCAGCCGCGCGCTGGTGCGCAGCACCGCCAGGTCGCTGCCGGCATCGGGCTCGGAGTAGCCAATGGCGAACATGATTTCGCCAGCGGCGATGCCCGGCAGAAAGCGTTCCTTCTGAGCCGTGCTGCCGTGCTCCATCAGGGCGGGGCCCACCGTGCTTATGGTCACGAACGGCAGCGGTGCGCCGGCGATGTTGGCCTCTTCGAAGAAGATCAGCTGCTCGGTGGCGGCATAGCCCTGGCCGCCATGGGCCTTCGGCCAGCCCACCGCCAGCCAGCCGTCACGGCCCATCTGGCGGACGGTCTGGCGATACAGCTCGCCACCTTCCTGGCCGCGCAGTCGCTCGCGCAGCTCGGGGGTCATCAGCGCCTGGAAGTAGTCGCGCACCTGGCGGCGCAGCGCATGTTGCTCGGGGGTAAGATCGACGAACATGCTGTGCTCCTCAGGCCGCGCCCAGAATCAGGCCGCTGGTGGGCACGCCGGTACCGGCGGTGACCAGAACGTTTTCCACATCTGCCACCTGGTTGACTGCCGTGCCACGCACCTGGCGCACCGCCTCGGCGATGCCGTTCATGCCGTGGATGTAGGCCTCGCCCAGTTGCCCACCGTGGGTATTGATCGGCAGCTTGCCGCCACGGGCATGGTGCCCGGCGCGGATGAACTCCTTGGCCTCGCCACGCCGGGCAAAGCCGAACTCTTCCAGTTGTGGCAGCACGAACGGGGTGAAGTGGTCGTAGATCACCGCCGTCTGCAACGCCTCGGGGCCGAGCCCGGACTGGCGATACAGCTCCTTGGCGACCACGCCCATTTCAGGCAGGCCGGTAATGTCGTCGCGGTAGAACGAGGTCATGCTCTGCTGGCCGTGGGTGATGCCCTGGGAGCCGGCCTTGATGGTCACCGGTTTCTGCCGCAGGTCACGGGCACGCTCGGCCGAGGTGATGACCATGGCCACTGCCCCGTCGGACTCCTGGCAGCAGTCGAGCAGGTGCAACGGTTCGCAGATCCAGCGCGAGGCCTGGTGCTCTTCGAGAGTGATCGGCTTGCCGTGGAAGAACGCCTTGGGGTTGGTGGCCGCAAAGTCCCGGGCAGCCACGGCGACGCGGCCGAAGTCTTGCGAAGTGGCGCCGTAGGTGTGCATGTAGCGCTGGGCGAACATGCCGACCCAGGCGGCCGGGGTATGTAAGCCGTGGGGCATGTACCAGCCGTAGTTGACGTTGTCGAAGATCGGCGTGGCGGCAAAGCCGTAGCTGCCGCTGCCGAAGCGGTACCAGGAACGTTCGTTCATCGCCCGGTACACCACCACCACCTTGGCCACGCCGGTCGCCACCGCCATGGCCGCATGCATCACCGGCGCGCAGGTGGCACCGCCGCCGTGGGGCACCTGGGAGAAGAACTTGACGTCCTTGCAGCCCAGCAGGCGAGCGATTTCGTACTCCGGGACCTTGTCCACCGAATAGGAGCTGAAGCCCTCCACTTCCGACGGGTCGATACCCGCGTCGCGCAAGGCCTCGAGGGTGGCTTCAAGGGCCAGGCGCAGTTCGGTGCGCCCGGAGTTCTTGGAAAACTCGGTGGCGCCCAGCCCGACAATCGCGGCACGCCCGGAAATCGAAAGGTTGTTCATGCTGCCTCCACTGGTCATGGCAGCACCAGCGCGACCGTACCGGTCACGTGGTTGCCCATGGAATTCTTGCCGCTCAGGGTCACTTCCACCGTGCGGCTCTCGGGGTCAAGGCCGGTCACGCTGCCGCTGAAGGTCATGCAGTCGCCGGGGTAGTTGGGCACGCCCAGCTTGATCTTCAGCGAGGTGAAGCGCGCCAGCGGGCCGGCCCAGCCTTCGACGAAGCGCTGCACCAGGCCATTGGTGGTGAGGATGTTCATGAATACATGGGGCGAGCCCAGTTCACGGGCGGCATCCAGGTCGTGGTGGCCGGGGAAGTAGTCGCGCGTGGCAATCGCGCCGCCGGCGATCAGCGCCACCGTGATCGGCACCTGCAGCGCTGGCAGGGTTTCGCCGGGGCGCACATCGTCAAAGCGCTTGGTGTTCTTCGAGGTCATATTTCCATCCCAGCTTGTCGTTGTCGCTCAGCCAGTCGCCGAGCCGTTCCAGGCATGCCGCCGAACCGCCCAGGGCTATGCCCAGGGCGCGGCTCCAGTACAGATAGCGATGAATCGGGTAGGTCAGGTCGACGCCAATACCGCCGTGCACGTGCTGGGCGACATGGCCGATGCGGTGGCCGGCTTCACAGGCCAGGTAGGCAGTGGCCAGGGCCTCGGACGGTGCCGGCAAGCCGGCGTCCAGCCGGTAGCACAGCTGCCAAAGGGTGCTGCGCAGGGCCTCCAGGGCGATATGCGCATCGGCCATGCTCATCTGCACTGCCTGGAAGCTGCCGATGCGCCGGTCGAACTGCTGACGCTCGCCCACATAGGCCACGGTGCGCTGTATGTGCTCGGCACTGACCCCCAGCTGCAGCGCCGCGAGGGCTGCGATGGCACGGGGCTCGATCCAGGTCAGCGCGGCGGCGGGCAATACACGGTCGGCACCGACCCGCAGGCCCTCGATGTGCAGGTCGGTGATCGCTTCACCGTGGGTCAGCAGCCCCGGCACACGGCGGATCGCCGGGTTGTCGAGCTCTAGCAGCAGCAGCCGCGGCTGGCCGTCGGCAAGCACGAGCAACAGCGCCGCGTGGGCCTGCCCACCCAGTGGCAGTGCGGCCACCCGCCCGCTCACCTGCCAGCCCTCGGCACAGGCCGTGGCCTGCAATGCGATGCCGTTCGAGGCGTGCAGGCCGTCCAGCGACAGGCTCAGCAACCGCTCGCCCGTAGCCGCGCTGGCCGCCAGCTGCGCCAGTTCACCCAGGCCGAAGGCCCCCAAGGCCGCCGCCGCCAACTGGTGCCGCCACAGCGGTACCTGGCCGAGGCTGCGCCCCTGAGCCTGCAGCACCAACATCAGCTCGGTCATGCCCAGGCCGCTGCCACCCAGTTGCTCGGGGATGGCCAGGGCGTGCAGCCCGGTTTCCTGGCACAGCGCCCAGAGTGACACCATCAGCTGCTCGCCGCTGACATCCCACTGGCGCAGGGCATCGTCATGGCAGTGGTCGCTGAACAGGCTCGCGGCCATCTGCTCGATTGCCCGCTGGTCTTCGCTCAATTGAAAGTCCATGGGCGCCCTCCTATTCAGTTACAGGCCGGAACAACGGCAGGGTCTGTTGCTCGTCGAAACGATGGAACTCGACCTGCAGGCGCTGGCCAATCTGCAATTGCTCGCGCTGCCCGCCGATCAGCCCCGCGACCAGGCGCACCCCCTCGTCCAGTTCGATGAGGCCGATCGGGTTGGGGTGGTCGAACGGTGGCACTTCGGGGTAGTGCATGACCACGAAGGAATACAGGCTGCCGCGCCCGCTCGCCTGGACGCTGTCCCACTCGAAGCTGTGGCAGTGCATGCATACGGGGGCCGGTGGGTGGCGCAAAGTGGCACAGGCGCTGCAACGCTGGATCAGCAGGCGGCCTTCGGCGCAGCCTTCCCAGAAGAACCGGGTGTCGTCGCTTACCCCTGGCAACGGGCGCTTGGCATTGGCCGGTGCGGCCTCTGGCTTGGCCACTGGTTGCGGGTTGGCCGGGCGGAACTTGAACACGCGGAACAGCAATTCGCCCACTGGCTCGTCGCCTTCGGGCTTTTCGACGAAGTGGCTCATCACCAGGGTGACGAAGAACCCGGTGCCCAGGGCGGTCGTCTTCTCGTCGCCCACCGCGTCCAGGCGAGTGGTGTAGTACAGTCGCTCACCCAACTGCACAGGGCGTGTGAAGCTCAGCTCGGAGTTCACCGCCACCACCGAGGCGTAGCCATATTCCTCGATCAGCTTGAGCACTTCGTACGGGTTCTGCTGGGTGGAGCCCGGCGGGTAGTTGTTGGCGTGCAGCCCTTCCATGGTCCACACCTGGAGCATGGCCGGCGGGGCGACGATCGCCTGGTACGGGCTGTTCTGGGCAAAGTCGGGGTCGCTGTAGAGCGGGTTGTCGACACCCATGATCTCGCACCATTGGCGGATCATCGGCGCATTCACCGCATCCCAGGCATACACCCGGCCATATTCGCGGCCCACCAGGGCGCGCACGCTGGATAGCAATTGTGGGTCAGCCAAAGTCGTCTCCTGCAACGTGAGGGCGGCGGGCCGATGCGGCCGCCGCCAGGTGGTTGATCAAGTCGGTAGGGCCTGGGCTGCGCTGAGAAACGCCGGGCGTTCGCCACCGCCGTGCAGCAGCAGGTTGCAACCGCTGGCATAGCTGGCCAGGGGTGAGGCTATGTACAGGCAGGCATTGGCGATGTCGCAGGCAGAGGCCATGCGCCCGGCGGGTATGCCGGCGCTGACGGCAGCGATGCCGTGCTCGCTGCCGTAATGCAGGTGGGCCTGGTCGGTCAGCACCAGGCCGGGGCTCACCGCGACCACACGTACTTTCGGCGCCCACTCCACGGCCAGCGATTGCACCAGTGCGAGCACCCCGGCCTTGGCCGCGCCATAGGCGGCGGTGCCAGGCGAGGCACGCAAGGCGCTGATGCTGCCGATGAAGACGATGCAGCCGCCCTGCGCCTGCGCCTGCATCAGGCGGTTGGCATGTTGAGCGGCGTTGAGCGGTGCGATCAGGTTGAGCCGCAGCACGCCCTCGTGAAAGCGTGGCGAGGCGGTGGCAGCCACGGCCGACGGGCTGCCACCGGCATTGTTGACCAGTACATCGAGGCGGCCAAAGTCGCGTTCGATGGTGTCGAACAGCGCCTGCAGCGACTCGCCATCGCGCACGTCGGCGGCGATGAACACCGCGCTGCGGCCCCGGGCGCTGGGCAGTTGCTCCGGCTGGCTGCGGGCGCAGACGATCACCTGCGCCCCGGCCGCGAGAAAACCTTCGGCAATACCCGCGCCGATCCCTTTGCTACCGCCGGTGACGAGCACCACCTTGCCGCTGTAATCAAACACCATAGCCTGTTCCTCGTTCTGCCATGGCAACCGACTCTAGAGGCTCGATGACGGTCGTACTTCGTCTGAACGGACGATGAATGGCCAGAGGTGCGGGGCAACACTGGCGGGCATTGCACCCTGTACATGAGGAACACCATGCCTGATTCAGCTGCTCCACCGGTCCTGCTCGAACGCCCGCTGGCTGGCGTTGCGCTGCTGCGGCTGAACCGCCCGCACGCCACCAATGCCCTGAGCCTGGAGCTGCAAGCGCTGTTGTCGCAGCACTTTGCCGAGCTGGGCGCAGACCCGCAGGTACGCTGCATCCTGTTGACCGGTGGCGACAACGTGTTCGCCGCCGGCGGCGATATCGGCAGCATGGCCGGGGTCGGCCCGATCGATATCTACCAGCGCCACACCGAGCGAGTCTGGGCGCCGATCCAGCACTGCCCGAAACCGGTGATAGCTGCGGTCTGCGGTTACGCCTATGGCGGCGGCTGCGAGCTGGCGATGCTCGCCGACCTGATCGTCGCCGGGCGCAATGCGCGCTTCTGTCAGCCGGAGATCCGCATCGGCATCATGCCTGGCATCGGCGGCACCCAGCGGCTGGTGCGCGCAGTGGGCAAGGCCAAGGCCATGCGCATGGCCCTGACCGGGCAGCCGATCAGTGCCGAAGAGGCCTGGGTGGCGGGGTTGGTCAGCGACCTGGTCGAGGACGACCAGGTGCAGGCCCGCGCGCTGGAGCTGGCGCGGGTGATTGCGGGGATGCCGGCGCTGGCGGCCGAGCAGATCAAGGAGGTGATCCTGGCGGGGATGGATGCGCCCCTGGACGCGGCCTTGGCGCTGGAGCGCAAGGCCAATGCGTTGTTGTTTGCATCGAGGGACCAGAAGGAAGGGATGCAAGCGTTTATCGAGAAGCGCCCGGCGCGTTTTGAGGGGTGGTGATCTACGGGCTTTCCATTGGGCATTCAGATCGACATCACCAACTGCCCACTGTCGATCCGCAGCTCCACCCCATTTACCGCCCGCGCCTCATCACTGGCCAGGTACAACACGCTGGCCGCCACATCTTCGGGTAGGCACATGCGGTTCATGGGGTCGCTGTCGATGGTCAACCGCGCCGGGTCGACACCGTCGGGAAAGCCGCCACGGGTCATGTCGGTCAGCACACCATCCGGGTGCAACGAATTGCAGCGAATGCGGTAACGCCGCCGCCGGCAGAACGCCGCCACCGAGCGGGTCAACGCCGCCACCGCGCCTTTCGAAGCGCTGTAGGCCAGGTAATCATCACGCCCGGCCAGGGCCGCCACCGACGACAGGTTGATGATCGAACCGCCCTGCGCCTTCATCAACGCGATACCGGCACGGCAACCCAGGAACACACTGGCGGCATTGACCCGCATCAGCCGCTCCCAATCGCGCAGTTCGGTGTCCTCAATGTTGCCGGGCTGCAGCATGCCGGCGTTGTTGAGCAGGATGTCCAGCCGGCCATGGCGTTCGGCGACGACCGCCATCACCTGCTGCCACTGCGCTTCATCACTCGCATCATGGACGATGAAGCTGGCCGCCGAGCCCAAACTTTCAACCAGGGCCAGCCCGGCCCGTTCGTCAATATCGCTGACCAGCACTTGGGCGCCCTGCGCCACCAGCAGGCGTGCGCTCGCCGCGCCGATACCCTTGGCGCCCCCGGTGATCAGCGCGACCTTGCCTGCTACCCGCCCGTTACCCTGGTTCATGACCCTACCTCGCAGTCCGTGTTCAGGCGCGCCCCATGCACCACTGCGGCACCGGCACGACGCCCGGAAAACACACAGTCGGCCAGGGACAGGCCACTTATATAAAGATGAGAAGGAATGCCCAGCGCCGTACGCCCAGCCGCGAACAAGCCGCCAATCGCCTGGCCGTCACAGTCCACTACGGCGCCGCTGCCCTCGTCCACGCGCAGGCCACCGAGGGTCAACGCCCCCAGCGGGAAGATCGGGTTACCAACCGATATATCGCAGGCATAGAACGGCCCCTGCTCCAGTACCTGGCGCCCGGCCGCCGACTTGCCGAACGGGTCCGGCGCCTGGCCTCGGGCCGCGGCATTGTTGGCCAGCAACGCCTGGCGCAGGCTTTGCGCCCCCATGCCGGTGGCTTGCGCCAACTGCTGCAGGCTCTTGCCCTTGCGGGCGCCCAACAGCATCAACACCAGCGCAGGTAACGCCTGGAACCACCAATAGCCGCCAAACAGCGCCTCGCGCAGGGCCTGCTTGCGCAACGGCGCATCAAGCACCAGCCAGGCCTGCCCGCCCTGCTCTTCCATCAATGGCTGGCCGAGGGTGGCGCCATACACCTCTTCGTTGCAGAAGCGCTCGCCAGCGCGATTGACCACGATGCCTTTGTGCCAGCTGTACGGCGGGTTGATGAAGCGCCACGCCGATACCCGCTGCAGGCGGTCGCTGGCTGCACCGACGCTGAGACCCAGGCGCAGGCCGCTGCCATCGCAGCCGGTAGCGCCGACCTTGAAATTGCGGCGGAACGCCGGTGCGTGGGCCTTGATCAGCTCGCGGTTGAAGATGAAGCCGCCAGTGCTCAGGACCACCCCGTGCACCGCCCGCACCAGCCAGGGCCGGGCGTGCTTGTGTTCGAGCGCGCTCAATCGACGGCGCAAGCGTTCGCAGTAGCCTGGCATGAAGTTCTGCAGGCGTTCGGCGCGGGCCGCCAGCCGCGCATGCTTGCACGCCACCTGGCTGCCCGGCGGCAGGCGCCACAGCTCGGCACCGATCACCCGCCCCTGCCCGTCGAGCACCAGGCGTCGGGCGGCCGACTGCGGCAACGGCCGCACGCCGGCGCGCAGGCAGGCCGCCTGCAAGTGGCTGTACAGCACCGCGCCGCACTGGCCCTTGCCGACCGTGCGGTGGCCACGCGGCGCCGCTGCCCGCTGGCCGGTATAGGCCGGCACCAGTTCATTGCCCGAGTAGTAGAGAAAGGCGCCGTCAGGTGGGTACGACGTCTTGCCGCCAGGTGGCATTTGATGGGCGAACGGCACGCCGTGGCTTTCCAGCCATTGCAGGTTGGCGACGCTGTCGCGACAGAAGCGCCACAGCGTTTCGTCACTGACCACGCCCTGGGTTTCATGCCGCAGGTAGTCGAACATCGCCTCGGGGCTGTCGTCGAAACCCGCCGCCTGCTGGTGCCGGGTACCACCGCCGGCGTATACCACGCCACCACTGCGGGCGCTGGCACCGCCGCCGGTAAAGCGGTCGGCGACCAGCACATCGGCACCCTCGGCACGCGCCTGCAGCGCTGCACAAGCCCCGGCGGCGCCCCAGCCGATCACCAGCACATCGCACTGCGCCTGCCACTGCAGGTCCGCCGCGTCGGCCACCTGCAACGGTTCGAGGATCGCGGTGACTGCGCTGTTCATGCCACCTCCCGGCGCTTGGCCGCCAGGTGGTTGGCGGCCACGTAGGCGAAGGTCATGGCCGGACCCAGGGTGCCGCCGGCACCGGGGTAGCTGGTGCCCATCACCGAGGCCGAGCAGTTGCCGATGGCATACAGGCCGGCGATCACCGAGCCGTCTTCACGCAGCACCTGGGCCTGGGCATTGGTCAGCAGGCCGCCCTTGGTGCCGATGTCGCCGGCATCCAGGCGCATGGCGTAGTACGGCCCCTTGCGCAGCGGCGCCAGACACGGGTTGGGCTTGATGTTGCAGTCGCCGTAGTAACGGTCGAACACATTGCCGCCGCGGCCGAAGTCAAGATCGACACCTGTGCGGGCATAGTCGTTGACCTTGGCCACGGTGCTGGCCAGGCCCTGCGCATCGACGCCGATCTTTCCGGCCAGGGCCTCCAGGCTGTCGGCCTTCCAGTACAGGGTGTCGCTCCACTCCGGGCGCAGGCGGCTGTCGGGCATGACCTGGGCCGGCATCAGCGGGCCCATGGCGTAGTTGAAACGGAAGTGCCCGTCGAAGATCACCCAGGCCGGTACCGAGCCACCGCCGGTGCGGGCGTTGTCGCGGTGCATGGCGTCGACGAATTCCAGGTACGGTGCGGCCTCGTTGACAAAGCGCCGGCCCTCGCCATTGACCACTATGGCACCAGGGAAGGCGCGTTCGGCGAAAATACCCCGCGGTTTGTCTTCGCCAGGCACGGCAATGGTCGGTGCCCACCAGGCCCAGTCCATCAGCGCGGTGGCTGCGCCCTGGGCCAGGCCGGCCTGCAGGGCGGCGCCGGTGTTGTTGCCCGGTGGCGTCGCACTCCAGGCCATGCGCGTCGGCTTGGGCAGGTACTGTTCACGCAAGGCCTGGTTCTGCTCGAAGCCGCCAGACGCCAGAATCACGCCGTGACGGGCCTGCAATGCGAGCTCACGGCCCTCACGGTAGATGCGCACACCACTGACCCGGCCCTGCTCCATGATCAGTTCACGGAAATCGCTGTTCAGCCACAGCGGCACATCGCGATCCATCAGCGAGCGGCGTAGCGAACACACCAGCGAGCTGCCCAGCGCCGCGCGGCGGTCGAAGCGGCTTCTGCGGCGCCACTTGAAATCGAGCTTGTAGCGCAGCATCAGCCGCAGAATCAGCAGGCGCCAGCCAAAACCCCGGGCCATGGCCTTGTGCGCATCCCGTGCAGTCCAGGCGATACGGCCCATCAGCAGGGTCGAAGGTGACGGCTTGCGCAGGTTGTCGAGCTCGGCGCCGAGCAGGCTGCTGTCGAACAGCTCCGGGTCAAGGGTACGCCCGCCGGGCAAGGCACCGGGCAGATGCGGGTAGTAATCCGGATACTTTGCCGCCACCGCATAGCGCACGCGGCTGCAGCGGGTTAGCGCCTCGATCATCTTCGGCGCATTGTCCAGGTAGGCCTGCAGGCGGGCCGGGTCGACCTGGTCACCGGCGGCGGCATCGAGGTAGCGGCGCGCCTGCTCCATGCTGTCGTTACCACCCAGGCGGGCGAAGTAGTGGTTGTTGGGGATCCAGATGCCGCCCCCGGAGATGGCCGAGGTGCCGCCGAACTTGTCGCTCTTTTCCAGAACCAGCACGCTGAAGCCCTGGTCGGCGAGGAACACCGCCGAGGTCATCGCGCCGGCCCCCGAGCCGACCACTATCACGTCGTACTGGGTTTGAGACTGATCTTGAGCCGTCATTGTTGTTGTGCCATTCGCTAAGGTCAGGGAGAAGCCGCCAGCACCCTCGCGGTGCGGCTGGCGGCGTGCATCCCATGATCGGCGCTGGCCGACGGACACTCATCGTCAAAGCGGACTAGGCAGTTACAGCTGCGCCCGGCGCCCGGCCCAAGGGCGGTCCTGTTCCAGCTGGCTGGCCAGGCGCAGCAGTACGTCTTCGCCACCCAGCCGGGCGGTAAACAGCATCCCCACCGGCAAGCCGCTGTCGCTCTGCCCCAGTGGCAGCGAGAGCGATGGCTGGCCACTGACGTTGGCCAGCACGGTGAAGCCGGCGCTGCCCATCGCCCGGTGAGCGTAGCTGTCCCATGACTGGTCGAGGCTGAGCTGGCCCAGGGCCGGGGTGAGGTTGGCGGTGACCGGCGAGAGGATCACATCGAAGCGGCTGAACGGCTGCTCCATCGCCGCGCCGATGCGCTCGAAGCTCTGCCGGGCACGGTACATCGCCTCGCCGTTGGTGGCACGGGCCCGTTCCAGCACCACCCGGGTGATCTGCTCCAGGTCGCCCGGCCCTGCCGCACGGCCCAGCGCCTGCTCGCGCTCGTGCACCAGGCTCGACAGCGCCGTGCCGATCACGGTGCCATGGGCACCGAACAGCTCGCGCGGGTCTACGGCCAGCTGCAACTCTTCGAGCTCATGGCCCAGGCCCTGCAACTGCTTGATGGCCTGCTCCAGGGTGGTGGCCACTGCAGCGTCGAGGGGGGCGCCGGTCAACGACTGGCGCACCACGGCCACGCGCAACTTGCCCGGCGCACGCTGCAACTCATCCACGTAGGGGCGCTGCAGCGGTGCGCTCCAGTAGGCGCTGCCGGCTTCGTGGCCCTGCCCGGCGTCGAGGAACAGTGCGGTGTCACGCAACGTGCGCGACACCACATTGCCGACGCTGGCACCGAACCAACCCTCGAAGTGCAGCGGGCCACTGGGTGTACGGTAACGGCTGGGCTTGAGCCCGACCAGGCCGCAGTACGACGCCGGGATGCGGATCGAGCCGCCGCCGTCGGTGGCATGTGCCACCGGGACGATGCCGGCGGCCACCGCCGCAGCGGCGCCACCAGAGGAGCCACCAGCGCTCATGGCCAGGTTCCACGGGTTGTGGGTCTGGCCCCAGAGCAGCGATTCGGTGGTGGTGGTGAGGCCGAATTCCGGGCACGTGGTCTTGCCGAACGGCACCGCGCCGGCGTGCTCATAGCGGGCGATCAGTGTACTGGTGACGCTGGCCGGCGGCGCATCGCGGAACAGCCGGCAGCCATGGGTGGTCGGCGTGCCTTGCAGGTAGGTGTTGAGGTCCTTGAGCAGCAGCGGCACCCCGGCCAGCGCGCCCTTGGCGCTGTCACCGGCCGCACGCCGGCGGGCCAGCAAAGCCCGTGCGTAGGCCTCGTGCAGCATGTTCACGGCGCCGACCCTGGGGTTGACGGCGGCATGCCGGGCCAGCGCGGCGGCCAGCAGCTCTTCACCACTGAGGCTGCCGGCGCGCACCGCCTCGGCCATGGCCCAGGCGTCCAGGCCTTGGTAGTCGGTAGCCGAAAGGCCGGTGGTCGCCGCATCGGCAAAGCGCCCCAGCAGGCCGGCGCCCAGGCCGACGGCGCCGGCCTTGAGTACGCTACGGCGCGACCAGCTGGTGCCAGGGGTTGGGTGTGGATCTTGGATCTGGTTACTCATGGCGTCCTGTTCTTCATTGTTGTGAGTACGCATCAGTCTGCAGTGACCTGCGCCAGCATGGCGGCAAGGTAGTGCTCGCCATAGGGTGGCAGCAGCCCCCACTCGCGGCGCGGGTCGTGTGCCGGGGCCTGGAACACCGTGCGCAGGTGGCTGAACTGGAGGAACCCCTCGCGGCCGTGATAGTGCCCCATGCCCGAGGCACCGACACCACCAAACGGCGCATCGTGCAGGGCGGCATGCATCATCACGTCGTTGAGCGTCACCCCGCCAGACAGCGTGTGGTCGAGCACCTGCTGCTGTTCTTGCGGGTCGTCGCCAAAGTGGTACAGCGCCAGCGGCCGTGGCCGGCTGTTGATCTGGGCAATGACCTCGTCCAGTGCGTCATAGGCCAGCACCACCAGCGCCGGGCCGAAGATTTCTTCGTGCAGGATCTGCGCCTGCTCGGGTGGGTTGACCACCACGCTCAAGGGCCGACGGCGTTCATCCGCGGCGCCCGGGGCCACCTCGGGCATCGTTTCGACGCGCACGCCAAGCTGCTGCGCATCCTGCACCAACGCCTCGACACGCGCCAGGTGCCGGGCATTGACCACGGCCACCACATCCGGGTTGCCGGCCACGGTTGGATTGAGCGCACTGTAGGCGCTGCGCAGCGCGGCGATGAAGCGCTCCAGCGCTGCCCGCGGTACGTAGACCAGGTCCGGGTTGATGCAGATCTGCCCGGCATTGGTGGCCTTGGCCACGGCAATACTGTGCGCGGCCTTGGCCAGGTCGGCGCTGGCAGACACGATCACCGGCGACTTGCCGCCCAGCTCCAGGGTCACCGGCACCAGGTTCTGCGCGGCGTTGGCCATTACCCGCCGGCCCACCGCCGTGCTGCCGGTGAACACCAGGTGGTCGAACGGCTGTGCGGTAAAGGCATCGGCCAGGTCCGGGCCACCGGTCACCACCGCCACCTCTAGCGGGTCGAGGTGCGCTGCGCACAGTTCGGCGACCAGTGCCGCCGTGCGCGGCAGCACCTCTGAAGGCTTGAGAATGGCCCGGTTGCCAGCGGCGAGGGCCGACGCCAGCGGGCTGAACAGGGTGTACAGCGGGGCATTCCAGGTGCCGATGATGCCCACCGTGCCCTTGGGCTGGTAACGCACCCAGGCCTTGGCGCCGAGCTGGTCGTACGGCGCGAATGGCGCCCTGGGGTCATCGGCCATCCACTGCTGCAGGTGGTCCCTGGCGTGCTTGAGGCTGGCCAGGGCACCGAGCACATCGTTCATCAGGGTGAAACCGGCGGGCCGGCCGCCGAAATCCTCGTCAATGGCCTGGGTCAGGCCCTGATGGTGACGCACCAGCAGGTCGATCACCCGCTGCAGGCGCTGACGACGGCGCTCGGCCGTGACGGCGCCCTCGCCGACGAAGGCGCTTTGCTGCCGCGATAACAGGCCGCTGAGCGCCTGGACCGATGACGGAACGGGTGGCATGGGTGTCTCCTCTGGCTGTTGACTGCGCCCGATGCGCATGGCGCCACACTAGCCATGGCGCGGGGGCTGCGCCTCGTCCGATCGGACCAGGATCGAGCCACTGCGTTAGTCCGTTGAGACGATGCTCGGCAAGGCCTGCAAGCCAATACTGGCGGCACAAAAGCCACCCCGCATGAGGCCAGCCATGGCAACCCAACAGATCGGTTTCGACCCCCAGGCCTTCCGTGCCGCACTCGGCACCTTCACCACCGGTGTCACCATCATCACATCCCAGGGCGAAGATGGCGCGCCGGTGGGCATTACCGCCAACAGCTTCAACTCGGTGTCGCTGAACCCGCCGCTGGTGCTATGGAGCCTGTCCAAGCAGGCGCGCAGCCTGCCGGTGTTCAGCAACGGCAAGCACTGGAACGTGCACGTGCTTTCGATCGAGCAAGAGAAGCTGTCGAGCCGCTTCGCCACTCAGGGCGAGGACAAGTTCGCAGAAGTCGAGCTCGACAACGGCATCAGCGATGCCCCGCTGCTGCAAGATTGCACCGCACGCTTCCAGTGCCGCACCGCCTTCCAGTACGAAGGCGGCGACCATGTGATCTTCGTCGGCGAGGTGCTGGCGTTCGATCACAGCGACCGCGCACCGCTGGCCTTCCAGAGTGGCCAGTACGCCCTTGCCACGCGCAAGCCGCGCAGCGAGCTGCGCCTGGCCACCACGCCGCCTCCACCGGAGTGCAGCTACACCGAAGACCTGCTGGGCTACCTGCTGGGTCGCAGTCACTACCAGGTGCTCAACCTGTTGCGCCAGCTGCTCAGCAACCAGCAACTGGATGAACAGGCGTTCTTCGTGCTGGCGGTGCTGTCGATCCGCGACAACCTGAGCCTGGACGAGCTCAACACCTTCGTCAGCTATACCGGCCATGTGGTTACCTTGGCCGGCATGCGCTTCCTCGAACGCCAAGGCCTGGTTGCCATAGAAGGCAATGCCGCACAGTTGCGTTTCGTGCTGACCGCCAACGGCCGCGAGCTGTCGTTGCAGCAGGTAGCGCTGGCCAAGGTGGTCGAGGAAGACCTTATCGGCAAGCTCGGCGAGGCCGATGCACAGGCGCTGAAGGTGTTGCTCAAGCGCCTGATCGTGGTCAGCGACCCCGGCCTGCCGGACCTCTGGGCACCGCGATGAGTAGCGCCACCCCTACCCTGCCGTCGACCACGGTCGGCTGGCGCAGCCATGGCCTGCTGCTGTTGCTGGCTGCGGTGTTCGCCGACAACTTTGTCGGCAGGCAGATCCTGGCGGTGATGTTCGAGCCGATCAAGGCCGAGTTCCAGGTTGGTGACAGCTCGCTGGGCCTGATCTCGGGCCTGGCCTTCGCGGCGGTGTATGCGCTGCTCGGCTTGCCGGCCGGGCGCCTGGTCGACCGCGTGCCGCGCCTGCGCCTGCTGGCGCTGGCCTGCCTGCTGTGGGCGCTTGCCACCATGAGCTGCGGGCTGGCGGGCAGTTTCGTGGTGCTGGCCCTGGCGCGCATGCTGGTGGCGGTGAGCGAGGCGCCGACCACGTCGGCGTCGCTGTCGCTGATCGCCGACCTGTATCCGCCGCAGCGGCGCTCGTTCGCCATCAGCTGCTTCACCGCCGCGCCAACCTTCTCGTCGATCATCGGCCTGAGCATCGGGGCCTGGGTGGTCGAGCAGTACGGCTGGCGGACCGCGTTCATCGCCCTGGGGCTGCCGGCCCTGGCCTTTGCCGTCATCCTTGGGCTGCTGGTGCGCGAGCCGGTGCGTGGCCGCTGGGACCTGAATGCGCATCCGGCACCGCGCCTCGGCCTTGGCGCCGAGGCCCGTGCACTGTGGACGCTGGCGCCGTACCGATGGCTGATTCTCGCGGGTGGGCTGACCACCCTGGGCTCGTATGCCGTGGCCATGTGGAACACCAGCTTCCTGGTGCGCTCCCACGGCCTGTCGCTGCGTGAAGCCGGCATGCTCGCCGGCGTGGTCTGCGGCAGCGCTGCCGGCATCGGCGGGCTGTTCAGCGGCTGGCTGAGCGACCGCCTGGCGCGCCGAGGCGTACACTGGCAACTGTCACTGCCGGTGCTGGGGCACCTGGCGGCGCTGTCGGCACTGGCCAGCTACCTGCTGTGGCCCAGCGAGCGCTTGATGTACCTGGGCGCTTTGCCGATACCGGTGGCCATGCTGTGGTGCGCGTTGTACAGCTTCTTTGCTGTGTGGTGGGTGGCGCCGTCCTACAACCTGGTCACGCAACTGGTGACGCCACAACAACGCGGCACGGCCATGGCCCTGCAGACCGTCGTCAGCACTCTGCTGGGCGTGGGGGCCGGCCCGCTGTTGACGGGCCTGCTCAGCGACCTGCTGCAACCCTTGTTCGGCGTGCAGTCGCTGCGCTACGCGCTGTTGTTGATGAGCCTTCCGGTACTCGGGGCGGTGCTGCTATTACTGCGCACCTCGATGCATGTGCAGGCCGATATCAGCGAACAGCGCAGCTGACCGCGGGATAATACGCCGCCATGCACCCACTGGCTTGTTCCATGCGGTGTCTGCGATATCTCTTTTCGTACGGAGCCTAGAATTCCACCTTGCCCCGGCCCGCCTTGACAGTGCTGCGCCGGGCTTTTCCTTCGAGGCGACGGGTCTTCGAGCCGAGGGTCGGCTTGGTGGGGCGGCGTTTCTTCTCGGTCTTGCCGGCAGTGATGATCAACTCGGCAAGACGCGCCAGTGCGTCAGCACGGTTCTGTTCCTGTGTGCGGTATTGCTGTGCCTTGATGATCAACACACCGTCGCCGGTGATGCGGCTGTCACGCAGCGCCAACAGCCGCTCCTTGTAGAACTCAGGCAGCGACGAGGCGGGAATGTCGAAGCGCAGGTGCACGGCGCTGGACACTTTGTTGACATTCTGACCACCTGCGCCCTGCGCGCGGATGTATGTCAGTTCGATGTCGGCATCTGGCAGATGCACCTTGTCAGAGATGGTCAGCATGGCATGGCCCTTGTGAGTCCCTCCATTATCCAGGTTCGCCAGGCAATCATGCCAGTCGGGCTGACTTCGAAGAAGCGACCGTCGCGAGTGTCAGCTTGCGCATGGTAGTTCCCCAAAGGCCCCGGGCTTACTGTTCAGGATAACCCCGACAAGTGTTGACGTGCTCATGTACGACATCTCTTTGCCTTGGTTCACGCAGCCCCTTCTCGTATGATCGTCGCAAATCTGATCTGGAACGGATTTCGTGAAGTCGTTACCTGAAAATGCCCCAACTGCCCCGGCTGCCCCCAAGGACGTGAAATGGAACGTGGGCGAGGCTGCCAACCAGCTCTCATGGGACGACCTGCGGATCATCAAAACGCTCAGTGAGTGTGGCAATCGCGCTGCCACGGCCAAGAAGCTCGGCATCAACGTGTCCACCGTCTCCCGCAGGGTCTCCCAGGTTGAAAAAACACTGGGCGTAGCCTTGTTCGACCACCGCAAATCAGGCTATCTGCTCACCATCGAGGGCGCGGAGTTGCGTGCTCTCGCCGAACGCGTGGAGCTGGACATTGTCAGCGTGACGCGACGTGTCTCACGTGCCGGCCAAGGGCCACTCGGAAAGCTTCGTATCACCACCAGCGACTCACTGCTGCTTTACTTCCTCACCCCCATCATCGCGGACTTCAAGGCCCTCAATGAAGGCATCACGATCGAGGTGCTGGTGGGCAACGAATCACTGAGCCTTGCGCGAGACGAATCGGATATTGCGGTTCGAGCCACCAGGAAACCCGCCGAAAGCCTGGTGGGTCGCAAACTGGCCACAATCGCCTGGGCGCCCTACGGCAGCAGCAACCACACATCGCCTGCTCCTCTGTTCACAGAAGGCCAGGCATGGGTTTCCTATTCCGCGGCGCTACGCGGGCTCAAGGCAACGAGCTATGTCGAAAACAGGGTCGCTGCCGAGTGCATCTCGTACCGCACCGATTCGGTTGCGGCGGCAAGTGCTGCAATCGCGGCAGGCCTGGGGGTGGGTTTTCTGCCCTGCATGCTGGGTGATATCACACCAGGGCTTGAACGCGTCGGCCCGGTGGTGCCGGAGCTGCAGGATGAGCTGTGGCTGCTGACGCACCAGGACATCCGCAAATCGTGGCGGGTCAAAGCCTTCATGACATTCTGTGCCGCTGCCGTTGCCAATCAGAAGCCGTTGATCGAGGGCCAACTGGTACTCCCGGTCACGTAGAGCGAAACCGGGAGTGCGGGTCACTCAGCGCGTGGGGCAAGTACCGCTTTGCAGGCGATTTCGATCAGCTGTGGGCGCTGGGCAAGCCTCGAAACGCCGATGATGTTGCTGGCGCATTGAGGCCGCTCCGTGCCGTAGGCGGCCTTGCGTACCTTGCCGACCACGGCAAAGGCCGCGTCCATGTCCAGTACGTAAAGCGTCTCTTCCACGACATCTTCAAGCGTCGCTCCATACAGCGCGAGCAGCTTGGCGATATTGTCGTAGGCGGCACGCATCTGATCCCCCATCGAAGAGAAATCACAGGGCCTGCCGTCACGATCCAGCGGTGCCGGCGCGACCAGGTTCCCTTCTTCGTCATGATTGAACTGGCCCGATACGTAGATCTCGTTCCCTACCCGCCGAGCCTGCGGATACCCATAGGAACTCTCCCACGGCACGCCCCAATAGGCGGTTTGTCTGTTGAGTGGTTGTGAAGCTGCCATCGCTTTCTCCTGGCGTAAACCGGATCAGGTAGATCCGCGTTTGCGGGCGAATCCTAGCAGCAGGACGAACAAGCGGATGGTGCATTAATGCGCTCCCGAGAGCGCAAAAGTGCGCCACCGCATCGCTCAGCGATTCGCTATCTTGTGCTCGGACTCAAGCAACGGCCATCACTGAGGACGTCATCCAGTGCCTCAGCACAGTCTGCCGAAGGCAGGCGCCGTGACTTGTGCGATGACCACCATCCAGCTGACAGGGAACAACAATGAACAATCCAAAAACTGAAGTCCTGACCCCATTCAACAGCCAACTGATCTTCATCGATCAGCAGCCGCAGATGGCCTTTGGCGTTCAGAGCATCGATCGCCAGACGCTGAAAAACAACACCGTAGGCCTGGCCAAGGCAGCCAGGATCTTCAATGTGCCCACCACCATCACGACGGTCGAGACTGAAAGCTTCTCTGGGCACACCTACCCCGAGCTGCTCGCCGTCTTCCCCGACGCTCCGCTGCTGGAGCGAACCTCCATGAACTCCTGGGATGACCAGAAGGTGCGTGACGCGCTCAAGAAAAACGGGCGCAACAAGATCATCGTTTCCGGCCTGTGGACGGAGGTGTGCAACACCACGTTCGCGCTGTCTGCAATGAACGATGCCGGCTATGAAATCTACATGGTTGCCGACGCCTCCGGTGGCACCACCAAGGAAGCCCACGACTACGCCATGCAGCGCATGATTCAGGCAGGCGTGATTCCGGTGACCTGGCAACAAGTGCTGCTGGAGTGGCAACGCGACTGGAAAAACCGCGACACCTACGATGCCGTCATGGAACTGGTGAAAGAACACTCCGGCGCGTACGGCATGGGTGTCGACTATGCCTACACCATGGTGCACAAAGCACCAGAGCGCGTTCAGCACGGCCCAACCCTGGCCCCGGTTGCTGCCGCTGTCTGACCATTGCCAGCCCCTGCATCCAGGGGCTGTTCATTGACCCGCTGATGGGTACGCCGGCTATCTGACAGGCCACCGAATCGAGCGTTATCGTCTGTAGCCCGCCCAAGGCTGCAGTGGCCTGCTCTGCCCCCTCGAAACGTGCGTGCCCACTTCATTGATTAATGGATTGGTATGAACAGCGATCACTGCACTGTGCTGGCGACTGTCGCACTGAAAACAACCGGGCTCCTCAAGCCCTGGCAGGTCACGACTGCCAAGAAGTTGATGCTGGAGAACCTGGACACTGGCATAACTGTTACGGAACTCGCCCAAGCCTGCTCGCTGTCGCGTAGCCATTTCACACGAATGTTCAGGGATACCATGCACGTGCCCCCGCATCAGTGGATGCGTGAACAACGGTTGCGCAAAAGCAAGGAACTACTGGGGAGCTCGGGAATGATGCTTGCCGAGATCGCACTGGAGTGCGGTTTCTGCGATCAGTCCCACTTCTGTCGCACATTCGTGAAGGCCGAGGGGATGTCGCCGCAGGCCTGGCAGCGACAAGCGTCCACTCGAACTGAGCCTCTGCTCACTCAGGGAGCACATTTGTACTCTGTCGCTGACGCTGGACATCGACCAATGTCCACCCCTGGCGGTCCCAGGTACGTTCCTGGCCACACACCAAAATTTCGTACCCCTGAAGTTAATGCGTTTAGTCAGCTTCCCAGACATTCTTTGCACACCGCGGGAACGGGCCCGGGTCATAACAGTACACACAGACCTTCCTGTGTCTGACCTGAGGTAAGCGATCATGGCAAACAATCAAGACAAGGGTGGCAACCAAGGCAATGCTGACACTGGCATGGGTAACAACACTGCCGGCACCGGCCAGCAAGGCGGCCAGGGTTCGGGCGGTCGGATGCCCGGCCAGCAGCAAGGTGGCAGCCAGTCCGGCCAGAAACCTGAGGACAAGATGAACAAGGACTGGGAACGTTCCCGTGACACAGGCAGCCAAGGCGGCCAGCGTACTACTGACAAGCAGAACCAGAACCAGAACGTGACAGACAAGGACCGCATGGGCGGTCAGCAAAACCAGGCAGATGAACAGCAGTGGGATAAAGATCGCTGACCATCCGCAGCGGGCATCAGGGTGAGTTCTGCCCTGATGCCACCTCCATCGTATGGGAGGCTCCTGATGAACAACTCCAGAGAGCGGCATTCGACAGTCATTTGCCTGCAAGCAGGACGCATCCTTTTCGTGCGCAAGCAAAGCGCTGAATGGTCGTTGCCAGGTGGGAAAATCGATCCAGGCGAGCATCACCTGGATGCTGCGCAGCGCGAGCTGATGGAGGAGACTTGCCTATCCTTCGACGGGGCCAGGTTCCTCAATCACTACATGCTTGCAGCCGAGGAACACTACCTCTATCAGCTGCCTGTCGAACCTGGCGCGCAACCCGCTGCAAATCACGAAATCGTGGAGTGCCGCTGGTTTACAGCGCCCGAAATTCACAAAGTGCACGTCAAACCGTCCAATATCGAGCTGCTTGAACGAGAGCATCTGCTCCCTGTGTAGTGCTTTATCGGCAGCACAGCGCATATGGACCTGGTGTGCATTAACCCGATTCAGCGCTTGTCATTCGGCCGATACCACCCGCCGGGCATCTCTTCGCACAGCTTGGGGCGGGACACCGAAACCACGAATGAACACCTCCCGCATATGCCGACGGTCCCGGAACCCTGTCTCCTTCGCCACCACATCCAGGCTGTGACGGCTCTGCTCGATCATCAAGCGGGCAGCCTCAAGACGCAGGCTCTCCACAGCCTTTGCGGGTGACTGGCCTGTCTCTGCAGTGAATACGCGGGTAAATTGCCGAGGGCTCAGATGTACGGACTCTGCGAGCTCCTCCACACTCAATGGACGATTCAAATGCTTGCGGGCGTAATCCAGGGCGTTCTGAATCCGATCAGATTTCGGCGAAAGCGTGAGCAGTTCGGAATGTTGCGATTGCCCACCGGAGCGGCGCTGATGCATCACCAGCTTTCGTGCCACCGATCTGGCCATCTCGGTTCCCAGATCCTTTTCCACCATGCCCAGCGCCATGTCCAGGGCGGCGGTCATCCCGGCGGATGTCCAGATCGGCCCATCCACAATGAAGATTCGGTCTTCTTCCACTTCTATTTTCGGGTGCAGTTCACGCAGCTTTTTCGCATAGGCCCAGTGTGTCGTGGCGCGCCGGTTATCCAACACTCCGGCCTGGGCCAGCACGAAACAGCCGGTACACAGGCCGGCGATGCGGCGGGCGCCGTCGACAAAGCCGCGAACGCTGGCCAGCACGTCATCGCCTGGCGGGGTCAGCGGGGTCAGAGTGCCCGTGATCATCCAGGTATCAGCCAAACCAGGAGCGCCCAATGGCAGTGTGTCCATGTACATGCCCAGGGAAGACCGCACCGTTCCGCCCCCGACGGAAAAATTCTGGATCTTGTAAACCGTTTCGCCCGCGACGATGTTCGCGAATTCGAACACGGTTTGCGTCGCCAGCGACATGATCTGGAAACCTTCGGTGATGAGATAGCCGACCCGGTGCATGGTTGACGCTCCACAGTTCAATGTCCTGAAAACGTACCATATGGGTCGTTTGAGACAAAGACGACCTTCTGCATCATGGGCTCCACACCCAACAACGGAGCACGACCATGAAACAGCAATTCAAAGGTACTGCACTCATCACAGGCGCCTCCACCGGCATCGGTTCGATCTACGCAGACCGCCTGGCGCGTCGGGGTTACGACCTGGTGCTGGTGGCCCGCAACCGGGAGCGCCTGAACACCCTGGCCAGCCGGCTGACTACAGAAACCCGGCAGAACGTGGAGGTATTTCCGGCAGACCTGGCAAACCCGGATGATCTGGCCAAGGTAGAACGCAAATTGCGCGAGGACGCCAGCATCAGCCTGCTGGTGAACAACGCGGGCATAGGCACGCACACCAGCCTGCTGGAGAGTGATGTCGAGCGCATGGCTGAAATGATCACCCTCAACGTCACCGCCCTCACCCGCCTTACCTATGCCGCCATCCCAGGATTTGTCGCCCGCAAGCAAGGCGCCGTGATCAACATCTCGTCCATTGTCAGCCTGGCGCCGGAGTTGCTCAACGGTGTGTATGGTGGCAGCAAGGCGTATGTCACCGCCTTTACCCAGTCACTGCACAGGGAGCTTGCGGAAAAAGGCATCAGGATCCAGGCTGTGCTGCCAGGGGCAACCGCTACCGACTTCTGGCAGATCGGCGGCTTGCCGGTCGAAAACCTGGACCCAGGCATCGTGATGTCGGCCCAGGACCTGGTGGACGGGGCCCTGCAGGACTTTGACGACGAAGTACTGATCTCCATCCCTTCAATGCACGACCTGCAGTCCTTCGAACGTTACGAGGCAAGCCGGCAAGCCCTGTTCGGCCAACTGTCCAGCAATCGGCTGGCCCCACGTTACAACGCCAATTGATCACGGTTGCCAGCGCCAGTACCGGGTGTAGCTGTCGGCCTGTCGACCAGGGCGACAGCCACCCGATTATCAGCGAAACGCGGAAAGTGTTCCGGCAATAGCCGGGTTTTTCTGGAAGCCCGGGGTGCTTAACCTGTCACCACTGCTCACCAGAAGGTTCACATCCACATGAAAGCAATCGTCTACGACACGCCCGGCCTCCCGATACAGGATCCCCGGTCCTTGTATGAGCATGAACTGCCCAAGCCCACACCTGGTGCCAGGGACCTGTTGGTGGAAGTCAAAGCCATCGCGGTAAACCCGGTCGATACCAAGGTCAGAGCCAGCCGCAGCGGTGACCACCCTCAAGTGTTGGGATGGGATGCCGTCGGGATCGTCCGCGAGGTCGGCGCCGAGGTGTCGTTGTTCCAGCCTGGCGACGAAGTGTTCTACGCCGGTGCAATCGACCGCCCGGGCAGTTACAGCGAATTTCACCTGGTCGACGAGCGCATCGTCGGGCACAAGCCCCGCACTCTGGACAATGCCAGTGCCGCAGCCTTGCCGCTGACCTCCATCACCGCCTGGGAACTGCTGTTCGACCGCCTGGGTGTGGAGGAAAATGGCGGCATTGGCAAGAGCCTGCTGGTCATCGGCGCTGGCGGCGGTGTTGGTTCGATCCTGGTGCAGCTTGCACGCAAGCGTACCCAGCTCAAGGTGATCGGCACCGCGTCACGGCCTGAAACCCAAGCCTGGGTCAGCGAACTCGGGGCACATCATGTCATCGACCATTCGGCTTCCTTTGCCCTGCAACTGGAACAACTTCAGCTCAACCCGGTGGATTACGTCATCAGCCTGACCCACACCGATGCGTACCTCGCGCAGATCGTCGAAGTGCTGCGGCCACAGGGCAAGCTCGCGCTGATCGATGACCCTCAGCATCTCGATATCGTGCCGTTCAAGCGCAAATCGCTGTCGGTGCACTGGGAGCTCATGTTCACCCGCTCGCTGTACCAGACCGAGGACATGATCAAGCAGCACCATTTGCTGGAAAAGGTATCGGCGCTGGTCGACGAGGGGGTCATCAAGACCACCGTTGGCGAGCACTTCGGCAGCATCAGCGCCAGCAACCTCAAACGCGCCCATGCCCTGATCGAAAGTGGCAAGGCAAAAGGCAAGATTGTCCTGGAAGGCTTCTGATCACTGATCCAGCCAAGGCAACGAAGGCGGGGCCATGCGCCCCGTCAGCTTATTCAGCAGCAGCGACGAGCTGCTCGAAACGCTCCGCCAGAAACGCTCTGAGCACCTGCACAGCCGGTGTGAGCGATGTTCGATGAGCGCACACCAGTTGCAATGGCGCAGGTTGGCCGTAATCCCCGGGAAACAACTCGATCAGCCGACCGGCGCGTATGTCCGCCAGCACATCCAGCCTGGATTTGTAAACGATCCCCAACCCTTCGACGCCCCAGCGCCGAACGATATCGGCGTCATCGCTCACACGGTCACCAGTGACTTGCACGGTCCTGACGCCATCGGGCAAATGAAAGCTCCATCGCTCGTAGGTTTGCTCGCCCATCACATAACGCAGGCAATTGTGCCTGACCAGATCCTCCAAGGCGTCTGGTGCCCCATGCCGTGCCAGGTAATGTGGTGAGGCACAGACTGTTCTGCGATTGCCAGGGGCAAGCATCAGTGAAACAAGGCCGGAATCTGCCAGCTGCCCATATCGGATACTCGCATCCAATTGTTGGCCGACAAGGTCGGCTACCTGATCGCTGACCCGCAGTTGCAGCTTCACCTTGGGGTGCGATTGCTGGAAGTCGTCCAGCCAGGGCAGCAACAGATTCCTGCCAATATCCGAAGGCATGGACAGGCGAAGTGTACCCGCGATCTCATCTCGCCCCTCGGTCAGCGCCACCTCGCCGTTGCCCAGTGCCTCCAAGGCCTGACGGGCATGGGGCAGATATCGCTCGCCATCATCCGAAAGCCGCAAACGCCTTGTGGAACGCACGAACAACCTGGCCCCCAGGCTGCTTTCCAGGCGCTGGACTGCCCCGCTGGCCAAGGCCGGTGAAATATCCAACAACCTGGCTGCTGCCGAGAAGCTGCCGGCGGAGGCTGTGGTGACGAAGACCTGAAGGTCATCAAACCGAACTGTTTTCTTCACTGTGGAAATGTCTTGACCTGGCGCGAGGATCAAAGCGTAGCGGCAATCCTGATACGTGCCCAGCGTTGGCTTGCAGGAAATGGGAGCGTGCCAGGCGTGCCGCGTCATCCAGGCAAAATAGCGCGGCCAGCCTGCCACCTATTCAGCGCCGATGGCGCATGCCACGAGACCGTTCTTTTCCAGGTAGCGCTGCTGATCTTCGTCCGCCAGCTCGAAGCGCCCTAGTTCGACCACCACTGTGGTAACCGGCCGGCGATAGCGCCCCGAGCTGTCAAGTCGGGTGCGCGCCGCGGCAGCTATCACCGCCTGAGCGCTAGTGTGCGTGAAGATCGCAGAGCGGTACTTCACCCCCACATGCTCGCCCTGGCGATCGACCGAGGTCGGATCATGCAGTCCCCAGAAGGCATCGACCAGAGAGGCATAGCTGATTTCCTCAGGGGCGAAATCCACCTGCACCACTTCGATCAGCGGCGCATCCCGCCCAGCCTCCAGCGCGTAACCGACGCGGCTGTCGAGCACCCCATCGAGCTTGCGCAACGCCATCTCCGCACCCCAAAAGCATCCCGCGCCAAAGGTGGCCTTTTGTGTTTCGCTCATACCCTTCCCTCTTCGCGGGCTTGCAGATGCTCGTTGAGTCGGGAGATGTGCTCCGGACCGATGCCGCAGCAGCCCCCGACGATGGTCGCACCCTCTTCAATCCATTGCTGCGTCCACTGCAGGTAGGCCTCTGGCCCAAGGTCGCTGCGGATATCGAGCAGAGTGTCGTTGGCCTGGGCGTCTTCACGCACCGGAGGAAAGGCATTGGCATAGACGCCGAGCGGCAACTCGCACGCGTGCTTGTCAAGCACCTGCCGGGCACTGTAGAGCGCGGCGCCCATGACTTCCGGCTGGCTGCAGTTGAACAGCAAGGCGCTGGCTTCCAGCTCAAGGGCCACTAGAACTGCCTGCTCCACGCTTTCGCCCGAGCGCAACAAAGGCTGCGCCTGTTCAGTATCGGGGTCGAGCAGCGTGAAGGATAGCCAGAGCGGCTTGCGCTCGCCGTCCAGCGCGGCGCGCACAGCCCGGGCTTCGGCCAGGGAACTCTGGGTTTCCGCCAGCCAGAAATCCACATGCGGCGCCAGGCCGCAGATCAATTCACGGTGGATGGCATGGGAACGGACTGGATCGAAAAGGTCCGGCCGATACGATCCAAGCGCAGGCGGCAGTGAACCCGCTACCAGCACCGAAGCGTCCGCCTCGTCGGCGGCACCTCGGGCAAGCTTCCCGGCAAGCCCGGCCAGGGCCTGACCGGAACGGGCAAAGCGTTCTTCACCAATATGAAACGGCACCACCGCATAGCTGTTGGTGGTGATCACCCTGGCGCCGGCCGCAATGAACGCACGGTGTACCTGCGCCACGTATTCAGGCGCCTCAAGCAGGGCCAGGGCAGACCATTCCGGCTGCCGGAACGGCGCGCCAATGCGCTTGAGTTCTCGTCCCATCCCGCCATCAAGAAGGGTCCAGGTGGTCTTGGTCATTGCGCGGCCACCTTGGTGCCAGCGGCACCCAACCAATGATCGACGGTCGCCTGGTTGGCTGCAATCCAGGCCTTGGCGGCAGCGTCCGCCGGCTGCTTCTCGCGCTCGATCTTGAGAATAAGATCGTTTAGGGATGCAGGATCGATACTCACGTTTTCCAGGAATGCGGCGATCCTGGGCGCGCGCTGCTGCAGCGCCGAAGACGCGAGGATGTGCACCTTCGCATCCGGATAAGCGCAGGTGACTCGGCTCTTGTTCAACCAGTCGGCATCGACGGTCGGGCTGATGAATTTCCAGCAGCCGTCAGCCTTGTACAAGGGGTCGCCCTTCTTGTTGTCCTGGGCATAGCCGTCGAACGGTGGCTCATCGAGACGGCGCAGGTCATAGGCAGAGAAGATCCAGTCCGGTGTGTAGGCGTAGAAGATCACGCCGCGCTCGGCTTTGTAGGCAGCGTCGAGCTTGGCGTAGGTCACCGAGGCTTCGGTGGATACAGACTCGAAATTGCCGTCGAAGCCAAAGTCCTTGGCTTTTATCTGACCGATATAAGTCGACTCCCACCCCGCCGGGCCCACCAACAGCTGGGACTTGCCGCCCCCTGGCGGAGCGAACAGCTTGGCGACTTCAGGCTTCTTGAGATCGTACACCGACTTCACTGCGTACTTGTCCTGTATGTAGCCGGGCACATAAAAACCTTGCTCACCAACGTAGGGATGCTTGTTGGGAATCAGTGAATGTGTACCGCCAGTGACGTATCTGGCCCAGGCGGCAGACTGGTTCGGCAGCCAGATGTCGGTAAGCACGTCCACCGAACCATCGCCCTTGGCGGCGGCTGCGAGCAGTACAGGAAGATCACCAGCCAGATAGGACACATCACCGTCGAGCCGGCTGGTGATGATGTTACCGAGGATGTGCTGGATGGCGATGGCGCCGGTCCAGTTCTGCTCGCCGATGACGATCTTGTCCTTGGCGAAGCTTGCCGTGGCTGGCACTAGCGCGCCCAGCAACGCGACGCCAGCGAGGGCACGAGAAAGGAAACTGGCCATGAAGGGGGTTACTCCTGAGTGGAATGATGACGTTTGCGAAGGGATGCCTGGATGATCCGGTCGGGCACCAAGGCACAGAAAACAATGGCGATGCCGGCGAGGACGCCTTCCCCACCCTTGATGTTGCGCAACGCGGTCATGACGTCGTAGCCGAGGCCACCGGCGCCGATCAGCGCCGCCACGACGACCATGGACAGGCTCATGACGATGGTCTGGTTAACCCCCAGCAACAGGGAGCCGGAGGCCAGCGGCAACTCGACCCGAGTGAGCGTCTGCCAGGGCGTCGCGCCATGGGCGACTGCGGCTTCCACGGCGGCCTTGGGCACCTCGCGGATACCCAGCGCGGTGAGACGGATCATCGGCGCGAGGGCAAATATCACCGTGGCAATCACCGCCGGCGTCTTGCCGACGGAGAAGAACGCTACCGCCGGGATCAGATAGACGAAGGTCGGCAAAGTTTGCATGACATCGAGCAGCGGCGTGATCAGGCGCCGCGCCAGCGGCCGCTTGGCCAGCACGATGCCGGTGGGAATGCCGATCAGCAGCGACAGCAGCACCGATGAGCCTACCAACGCGATGGTAGAGACCGTGCGTTCCCAGAAACCGAAGAGGCCAATGTAACCGAGGGCCAGCGCACTGGTCAGCGCCAGGGGCATGCCAGCGGAGCGCCAGGCCAGGTAGACCAGGGCCAGGGCCGGTACCGGCCACGGAATCCAGCCCAACGTGCCTTCAACACCCTCGATGACAGTACGCACCGCGAAGATCACCCCGACGAAGGCGCTCTCGAAGGTCACCTGAGACCAGCCGATCAACTGGTCGATGGCACCCGCTACCGCCAGCATGCTGTCGCGGTCGGAGGGGAACTCCAGCAGTGCGCCGCCAGCATCTGCTGCCGCGGCACGCCACAGTGTCAGTGCCTGGCTGACCAGTAGCAGCGCCAGGGGCACTGCTGCGCCCTCAGAGTCGCGGCCATGACCGCGCAGGGTCAGCCAGGCGCTGGCGGTGCGGTTCAGCAAAAGCGCCGCCAGTGCGATGACCAACGTCCATCCGGCACCCTTGCGCCATGCACCAGCGAACACTGCCAGGGATGTCAACTCGATCAGCAGTGCCAGCCAGAAAAGACCACCTCGTCCGGCAGCAGCCAGCGCCGCCGGCCCCAACAGGGCTTGGCGGATCCAGCCGTTTGCCGCAGGCTCCCGAACCGCCGACGGTAACGTGCCGACCGCCTGGTCGTCGGGCAACGCAGCGGTGGAAGGAATATGGGGTCTTTCGTCGAAGAAGTCGGCCACACCCTCGTCCACCGGGTGTCGAAGCAGTTCACCAGGGGTTCCGACCTGAATCAGCCGCCCGGCGCGCAGCACGGCGATACGGTCACCCAGACGCAACGCTTCACCAGGATCGTGGGTCACCAGGAGAGTCGTGATACCGCGCTCGCGCACCAGTTGCAGGAAGCGACCCTGCAGGTCGCGGCGGATCGTTGGGTCCAGCGCGCTGAATGGTTCATCCATCAGCAGGATGTCAGGATCGGTAACCAGCGCCCGAGCCAGCCCGACGCGTTGCTGCATGCCGCCAGACAACTGGTGGGGAAAATGCTCGCCCCATTCTGCCAGCCCCACAGCCTGCAACTGCCGCTGTGCCGCCGCGTGCCGCGCACCCTCCGGCTCACCGCGCAGCTCCAACGGTAATGCAACGTTGTCGCGCACACTGCGATGCGGTAACAATCCGAAGTGCTGGAATACCATGCCGATGCGTTGCGAACGCAATCGACGCAGCGCAGCCGGGGTCAAATCGCCCAACACCTCGCCATCGATCAGCACGTCACCGCTGCTAGGTTCTATCAGCCGATTGACATGGCGCAGCAAAGTCGACTTGCCGCTACCGGATGTACCCATAAGGCAGAGGACTTCGCCACGTCGCACTGTCAGGCTCACGTGTTCGACTGCGTTCTTCGGGGCTGCCCAGTCCCCCTCGTAGCACTTGGTCACCGCGCGGAATTCCAGCGCGATATCGCCGGTCGGTACAGAACCAAAGGCAATACCTCGTCCATCCGCCTCGACCAGGGCAGCGGCTTCCACTTGGTCACTGGCAATCAGTGGGTATTCATCAACGCTCACATCAGCCCCTGGAGTTCATTGGATTCCAGGGAGGCAGAGCAGACTTCATGCCACACAGCCAAGCCTCACGGATTTCCGTGCCTGCCTGCTATCTAGCGGGAAAGCGCTGCTGCTGAAGCAGCAGCGCTGTACGTCTGCTGTCGGACGGGCAACAGTAGGGAGCAAGCCTGTTGTCCAGGGCGAAAATGGCCAAGCCCAGATGCCAGCCCACTGCCAAAGCAGAAAAGGCTGGCAACGCACATCCCACAGGATCAGGAATTGAAGCCTAACCCCGAGGAAAGGTCGGAGTCTCCTGGCCTGCGCTCTGCCTGTGTCGACGCTTTACCACCCGCCTGATCGATCGACTCTTCGACCGATGTCTTCACCTCGCGGCCCTTGGCCTTGAGTGTGTCGGTCACGCGATCGCTGCTGGCGCCCATCAGCTGATCTTCCTTGCGGGTAGTGGGTAGCGCCGCCCCCAATGCCGCACCCAGTGCTATGCCCAAAGCGGCCAATACCAGCGGTTGCTCCTGAAGCAGATGATCGAACTGGCCCTTCAGAGCCGTGGCCTGATCTGCGGCCTTGTGTGCCGAATGGCGCAGGGTATCCGCGGAAGCCCCCACGGAGTCGCGGGTGCCGCTGCCCAGTTCGCTGGCCCGGTCGCGCATGTCATGGGCTTTCATGCGCACCTTCTGGCTGGCGTCGTGCATTGCCTCCCCCGCGTGTGCGAAAGCGTCCTTCACCGTGTCCACCGCGTCGCCGAGCTTTTCGCCCAACCCCGGGCCCTGGTGCGCAGGCCCGGGGTTGAAGGGGCGGTTCTGGTTCAAGCCCAGCCAGGCCAGGCCCAGTACCGTCAGGGTAGCGGGTACGGGGTTGTTCTTGAGGGTGATGCCCAGGTTCTGGAAGAACTCGCCGCCATTGCCCTTGGCGTAGGCCAGGACCCGGTCGACCATCTGGCCTGGGCTCAGGCGCTGTTCGAGGGCATCCACCAGATCGCTGATGTGCTCGCGCTTGGCGTTGATTTCCTGCTCTAGCAAGTCAGGGTCTTTGTGCGCTTCGTGTTCGAAGGAAGTGGTCATGGCAGTTTCCTCTTCAGCGTGTCCTTGTCCTGCTGCATGGCGTGCAAGGTGCGGTCAGGGGCCAGGTGCGTGGGTTCGAACTGTTTCTTGCCCGACTGCAACATGATGAACCCGATCACCAAGGTGACGGCGCCCACGATCAAGGCTGCCAGCCAAGGCTCGATCACCATCGCCAAGGCGTAGACTGCCGCCAGCAGGAGGATGACGAAGCCCGCCAGCATCACGATCGCCCCCGCGGCAACCGCAGCCGTACCGGCCTTGAGGGTAGCGAGGTTTTGCTGCAGCTCTGCCTTGGCCAGCGCCAGCTCCTTGGTGAACAGGTCCGGTACTTCCCGCATAAGCTGGCGCAACAAACCGCCAACACCGACGGCGTCGTCTTCTGCCGTATGCAAGCCCGGGGTGGTATGCAAAGGGTCTTTGTTCATCATTCACCTCCTTTGAGCGGGTCGCGCTCGAACGGGCTGCCACTGACCGGCGAGCCTGCACCAGGCTCGACCGGGTCGACGGGGGTGTAAGGTTCGCGGGTGGAAACGTCGCTACCACGATCAGGCACGGGCGGCGCGGGTTGCGGCTGGCTCCAATCAGCGGAAGACGTCGGGGTGGTGGATTCATGGCTGGTGCTGGCCCGCATGAAACGCGACACGGCGAACCCGATGGCAACGCTACCGGCCAGGAACAGCGCCGGGTTGCTCCTGGCCAACTGAGCGCCCCGCTGCAGCAGGCTCTCGGCGCTTTCATGGCGTACCTGCTCGGCAAACTCGCCGACGCACTCTGCTGCCTGGTTCAGGTAATGCGACAGCCCGAGGCTATCGTTGCCTTGCAGCGCAGCCGCCGCAGAGCGGGCACTTTCCTCGAGCGAGTCAAGCTGATCGGCTGCGTTATCGCGGTAATGCTCGAACTGCTCAGTGCCTTTGTGCCTGGCCTCGCCAAGCAGCGCACCGGCGTCATCGATCAAGGCATGTTCCTGGGTGCTACCGGGTGGAGACGTCGAACTTTGATTGGTCTTGTCCATCGTTTCGCCCTCGAAGCTGATTGCTGGGTGAGTGCCGCCTTTATTGGGGCATTCATTCGAGGGACGCAGCTGAAGTGGCAGGAGTTCAGCATATGTGATCTATGACATTTGCCTGGCGCGCCAATGGATATAGCGCAATCAACCCTGGTTATTGGTACCGGAGCGAAGGCTTTGGCGGGGACGGTAATCAGCGTCGACAATCATTGGAGCACCCTGTTCTTGAATGGGTGCACCTGTGCGGCTCACGCCAGCTGGATGAAGACCGCGTAGATGCCAAGGATCATCCAGAACACCAGGAAGATCCACGGTGTACGCAGCGAGAACAACAACGACTTGCGGTGCCCGGCCAGTGAGGTTTCCGCCTCGCTGAACAGTGGCGATTCATCATACGCCAGCCCCATCAGTGGCTCGCTGCGCAGAAGGTGGCTCTGTTTCAATTGCCAGTGCTCGATGATCTTGTAGGCCGCGCGAATGCCCGGCCAGGCATTGAGCGAACTCAAAACGCCCAGCAAGGCGAGAAACGGCGGAACCACCAGGGTGAACATCTCGCCCCAGCTCTGGTTGAGGTTACCCATCGACGACACGAAGGCGATCACCAGAAACGACTGGGCAGCCAGATAGGCATCAGTGCGGTTGGCAAGGATGCTGGTCTCGTACTGGATTTCACGGCGGTAGAAATCCAGGCGCTCCTTTGGCGAGCCGAACATGCGGGCGTTCTGCGCATTGATTTCGTGCTCAGGGGTGGCTGGAGTGATGATTCGCGGCACGTGCTGGCTCCTGAAAGTGAGGATGATCGTGTCTCGAAACTTGAGAAGCGAACCCAAGAGCGAAGGCCTGCCTGAAGATTTCACGCAGGCCTTGCGCACAACATGCGTCACGTATTGCCGGTACCGCTATTGGAGAATTTCTTCACATCAATGGTCGGTGCCACGAACTCCGGCCCATCGCCCGATGCCCGCCAGCGCACATTGTTGATGCCGTAGCGCTCAGCCATCGGCCGGCTGACCTTCTTGATCTTGTGCTGGCCGAACCGTGGAATGATGCCCACCCCCGCATCGCAACTTGCCCAGTGCCAGGCTTCGGCGTTGTCCATACGCTCGAGCCGGATGATGAAGGTGCGAAATTCCCCGTGAAGCTCGTACTCGATCACATACAACTGCTGTCCCGCCATTGCTATCTCCTTCAGCGATTCAGACCAATGGAGCCGGCGACCTGGAAAAGATTCATTTATTTTGACCGGTTGGTCATCGCTCTCTTCCATCGCTTTGTTTCCGCACCCTTCTCAGCGCAAAAGCCGCTGCAGAGCCAGTGCGTTGGCCATCGCAGCACCGGACGCGGTGTTGTCGAAAATGCACCAGGTGGGCACTCCAGAAGCACGGCTGTGCTGCAAGCGTTCAGCCAGACGCTGCAAATACTCGTCGGAATACTCGCTGTGGTAGATCCTCGGTTCGCCATGCAGACGCCAGTAGACCAGCCCAGGCCAACCACCCGGGTGCGCATCGGTAACGAAACGCGCAGGGCTTGCCGCGACCTGGGCGATGCGCAAATCGACCAGCATCGGCTGCGCCGATTGCCAGCTGGCGTGCCTGGGCTCCAGCGCTACCGGCCCCTCATACCGTTGCCGCAGGCTTTCAAAGAAACGTCGTGCGTGCTCGGTTTCATGGCCAAGCGATGGCGGCAGTTGTAGCAGCAGGCAACCCAGGCGATCGCCCAACTGCCCGCATTGGGCAAGAAACCTGTCCAGAGCGTCCTCGCACCCGATGAGCCGCTGCTCATGGCTGATGGCCTTGGGCAGCTTCACCGCAAAGCGGAAATGCTCAGGCACGGACGCAGCCCAACGGGCATAGGTTTCGGGGCGATGGGGCCGGTAGAAAGAACTGTTGATTTCCACCGCATTGAAGCGGCTGGCGTAGCGTTGCAGGTGGCTGCCGGGCTGCGCAAATGCCTCGGCATGATGGCTGGACAAGCTCCAGCCAGCGCATCCCAGATAAATCATCACCGCCCCCGTCGCAAACCGTCGCAGCTGTATTCACCAAGTGTCTGCGTCGCCCGGTTCAGCTACCGGCCGATTCGCCACAGCACGCCTCGTCCTCATCCTCGCATGCCACGCGCCTGGCATGCCTCACCCCCCATACCAGCGCCCGGCTCATGGTTTCGCCGGCGCGCTGGTCGTAGGCTTGTTCGCACACCACTGAACCGTCGCTGCGATAGACACCGATGAACAACTGGGTCGCCCCCGTACGTGACAGGCGCGTCTGCACATCGATGCAGGTACCGCTGTCGAGCGTTTCCTCATGGGTTTGATGGTGCAGAATCGGGTCGCACCACTGCCTGTAGGTTTCACCTCTTCTTTTCATCTGCCAGCCCTCCCCCTTTCATGGCTGCTGATAATGCCCCGGCGATGTGCCTGGTTCATGATCATGTTCCAGGCGCTGCACCTGTACATCGGTGAACGATGACGCCTCGTTGCGGTGCAGGCCTTGCAGGTAATCACGCGCCGCTTCGCGGCTGAGGTCTTCCTGGTCGCTGCGTAATTCGCAGGTTCCGGGTTGGTTGTCGAGGATGAAACTGATCAGATACAGGTACTTGGCCATCGCTGTAACTCCTGCTGGCTGAATGAAATCGGGCGACTCAGCTCGATTGATCCTGGGTTGCCTGCAGCCGTTCAGCAGCGACGACGACCGGCTTGGCGCAGGAGAGAAGCTGCCATACGTCCGCTTCGAATGACCGAACGGCTGGGCGGCGGTACTTCGACATTAGTTGCAGCCCCCACAGCGGATCGCCGATCCGCTGTGGCTCTTCTGCTAGGCCGGCTGGTCACCGTTGACCTTGCCCAGTTCGGCGCCGGTCAATGGCTGCGCCTGCGGGTTGGACTCGGTTCTCAGCTTCATCGCCTCTGCAGCAGCGGCCGATGCTTTATCCAGCTCTACAGTCGCCAGGCCATCGCCACCATCCACGGCGGGTTCAGGCTTATCGACGTAGATCCAGTCCTGTCCTTCGTTCCACGACCCGCGCATTTCCCCGCCATGAGACATGTTGAAATAGGTCCGGTTGAGTTCCGGGTCGCCGGGTAGCTTGCCTTGAGGGAAGTTCGGCTGAATGGAATGCAGGGCTTTTTCGAAGGACATCTGGTGAGCGATTTCACGGCTCATCAAGAACCCCAACGCATCCTTGATACCCGGGTCGTCGGTCACGTTGATCAGGCGCTCGTAAACGATCTTGGCCCTGGCTTCGGCGGCAATGTTCGAGCGCAGGTCAGCGGTGGGTTCGCCGATGGTGTCGATGTAGGCTGCGGTCCAGGGGATGCCTGCGGAATTTACCAGTGCCGCGCCGCCGCCATACAACAGGCTGGTGATATGCGAATCGTTGCCAGCGCCAGTCAGCGAGCGATACAGCTCGCCTTCAGCCTCGACACCTTCGGCAAGCCGCCCCCTGGCGCCTTTGTTGAGCATGACCACGATCGAGCCGATGATTTCCAGGTGGCTGAGTTCTTCGGTGGCAATGTCGAACAGCATGTCCTTGCGCCCCGGATCATCCTCGGTGACGGCCTGGGTGAAATAGCGCATCGCTGCAGCCAGTTCGCCCTGCGGGCCACCGAATTGCTCCAACAGCAGGTTTGCAAGCCCAGGGTCAGGCTCTGCAACACGGACGGTATATTGCAATCGCTTGTTGTGCATGAACATTGGCAAATCCTCATCAGCGAACCGGGGCGGTTAGCCGCCCCGGTCGGTTCAACGTTGATCAGCGGTTGTCATCGCTCTTGCGGCCGCCGCCATGGCTGTTTTCGCCGCCCTTGCGACCAGCCTCGGAGGCTTTTTCACGGTCGTTGGCGAAGTTGCCACCGGATGCCTGGCCGCCTTTTTGCCCGGCTTCGGAGGCCCGTTCCGGATCGTTCTTGAAGTTGCCACCAGATGCCTGGCCTCCCTTGTGGCCGGCTTCCGACGCTTTCTCGCGGTCGTTGGCGAAGTTGCCTGGATTGGTGTTGGCGTTGCCGCCCTGGTTGCCGCGGTTCTGGTCTTGGTTATTGGCCATGATCTTTTACCTCAGGTCGTTTACACAGGATGGTCTGTGTTCATTGATGACCTGCGGCAGAGGTTGCGCAGTGAAAAAGTTTTCCCACGCTCTGACGAAATGCTTTAAGGAAATGGGCACCAGACATTCAGACGAAACAAGAACAGGTCGTGCCTGCCTGCGCCCGGTCCATGGCGCCTCCATAGGTGATTGCCCAGCCTTTTGGGCTGTGCTGTTGCAAAGGTTCCGGTCGGTAGACCGATACGCACATGCTTGAAACTTTCACGACCCGAGCCAAGTCCAGACCCCTATCGGTCACGGGATGGGAGAAGGCAATGACCAGCACGGTAGGCGACTTTCTGGTGGAGCGTTTGTATCAATGGGGGGTTCGGCGCATCTTCGGCTACCCCGGCGACGGCATAAACGGCGTATTCGGGGCGTTGAGCCGGGCCGAGGGCAAGATCCAGTTCATCCAGGCACGCCACGAGGAAATGGCGGCCTTCATGGCCAGCGCCCATGCCAAGTTCACCGGCGAATTGGGCGTGTGCATTGCCACCTCCGGCCCCGGCGCTTCACATCTGCTTACCGGCCTGTATGACGCGCGCATGGATCACCAGCCAGTACTGGCCATCGTCGGCCAACAGGCGCGAGCAGCGCTTGGCGGGCATTACCAGCAGGAGCTGGACTTGCTGTCGATGTTCAAGGACGTCGCAGGCGCCTTCGTCCAGCAGGCTTCGACCCCGGAGCAGGTGCGCCACTTGCTCGACCGCGCAGTACGTACTGCCATCGGCGAACGCCGGGTCACCGCCATCATCCTGCCCAACGACCTGCAGGACCTGCCCTACCACGAACCACCAAAAGCCCATGGCACGGTGCATTCCGGCATCGGCTACAGCAGGCCCAGGGTGGTACCTTTCGAGCAGGACCTGCAACGTGCCGCCGAGGTACTCAACGCTGGACGAAAAGTGGCGATCCTGGTCGGTGCCGGTGCATTGCAAGCCACCGAACAGGTGATCGCGGTAGCTGAAACGCTTGGTGCAGGCGTGGCCAAGGCGCTGTTGGGCAAGGCCGTGGTGCCAGACGACCTGCCCTGGGTCACCGGCGCCATCGGGCTTCTCGGTACCGAACCGAGCTATCAGTTGATGAGCGAATGCGACACCTTGCTGATGATCGGCTCCGGTTTCCCCTACGCCGAGTTCCTGCCTCAGGAAGGCCAGGCCCGTGGCGTGCAGATCGATTTGCAGCCAGACATGCTCAGCCTGCGCTACCCCATGGAGGTCAACCTGGTCGGCGACGCCAGCGAAACGCTGCGGGCCCTGCTGCCATTGCTCGAGCACAAGACCGAGCGCCGTTGGCGCGACAAGGTCGAAGCCTGGCGCGCGCACTGGGACAAGACGCTGCAGAAACGCGCACTGGCCAAGGCCGACCCGATCAACCCCCAGCGCGTGGTGCACGAGCTATCCCCTCGCCTGCCCGACCACGCGATCATCACCAGTGACTCAGGGTCCTGCGCCAACTGGTTTGCCCGCGACCTGCAGATACGCCAGGGCATGCAATGCTCATTGTCCGGCGGCTTGGCCAGCATGGGCGCGGCGGTACCCTATGCCATCGCCGCCAAGTTCGCCCATCCGCAGCGCAGCGTGGTGGCACTGGTAGGTGACGGGGCGATGCAGATGAACAATCTGGCCGAGCTGATCACCGTCGCCAAGTATTGGCGGCTGTGGGAGAACCCCCAGTGGATCTGCGCGGTGTTCAACAACGAAGACCTCAACCAGGTGACCTGGGAACAACGGGTAATGGAGGGCGACCCCAAATTCGAGGCCTCACAGGCGATTCCTGATGTGCCCTACCACCTGTTCGCCATCTCCATCGGCTTGCAAGGCATCTATGTAGAGCGCGAAGAGGACATTGCCGACGCCTGGGAGCGGGCCCTGGCGGCTGACCGCCCGGTGTTGATCGAGTTCAAGACCGATCCGGACGTACCGCCCTTGCCGCCGCACATCAAGCTTGAGCAGGCGAAGAACTTCGCCAGCAGCCTGCTCAAGGGCGACCCGGACCAGGCTGGGGTCATCGTGCAGACGGCCAGGCAAGTTCTCGGTTCGGTATTGCCGGGCAAGAAATGAGATGTGCGCTGCAGCGGGGCTTTACGCGTCTGCCCTTATGGTTGTGGACAAACGCAACAGATCACCTGGTCGCACGGCCCTCAGGTGCAGAAGCCATGAGTTACCTCCGGGGTATGCAGGCAGCGACGGTAAAGCGAAATGTCTGGAACTGGCGCCAGTGGCGATTGGGCCGTAGCAGCCCACACGGAGATGCCGTCTTGCCATGATTGCGCCGCTCTAGCCCGTAGGTTCTAATCGCGCACGACCCGTTTGCCTTTGTCACTCAAGGAAGTGTCACCATGTACAGGAAGATCGTGCCGCTGGCGCTGTTTGCAACCCTGGCCGGTTGCTCGAACAGCGAGGACACCAGCGAGGCCAGTTTCCAGAAGGCCGCCCAGGCCTACCTCGATACCCAGTACCCCCGCTGCTTCGTCATCAGTTCATTCCCTGCCAAGACCCAGGACTTCGACCTGCATGGCACCAACAAGGCGTTGCATGCCTTGGCCCGGGTAGGTGTGGTCAGCGAGAAGGAGATCTCGCGGACCGAGGTGCCTGCCCGCCTGTGGCAAGCGGCACGCACGGACATCTATTACGCCTATGAGCTCACCGACGAAGGGCGCAGGTATTACAAGGCAGATAACGGGCTCTGCTTCGGCAAGGCGCAGGTCACCGCCATCGAGCAGTTCAGCAAGCCGAGCGAGGTGACCGGGCAGAAGATTTCGAACGTGACCTATGCCTACAAGATCACCGGGTTACCGGCTTGGGCCGGGGACGAGGGGGTCAAGGCCAGCATTGCCGAACTGGGCAAGGCGGTGGCCAGCAATGACACGCCGCTCAAGGAAACCCGGGCGATGGTGCTGACCAGCCAGGTGTGGCGATTGCAGGAGAAATAGCCGTTTGCCGTAACGGCCTCTTCGCGGGTGAACCCGC
>NZ_JBNRIJ010000003.1:145864-171422 GCF_053557675.1 Pseudomonas sp. XP1
TACGGCTTACATCCACCACGCCAGCACCACTGGCAACCAGGCAAACGACAGCACCGTGGAACACATCACCAGGTTCGCCACCTGCTCCGGCTCGCGGTTGGCGCGCACTGCCATCAGGTAGTTGAACACGGCAACCGGCATCGCCGACTGCACCACCAGCACCGCACGCTCCAGGCTTCCCATGCCCAGCGCCGCACCTACTGCCCAGCCCACGGCGGCCCCCAGGCCAATGCGCAAAGCACCCAGCAGCATGCCGCTGCCCACATGATGCAGGCGAATGCTGGCCAGCGACACGCCCAGTGTCAGCAACATCAGCGGGATGGTCATGCCGCCCAGCAGGTCTGCCGTATTGGCCAGCCAGCGCGGCAACTCGAAATCGAGAAAGATGATCGGCATGGCCCCGGCCAGGCTGATCACGATCGGGTTGCGCAGCAGTGCCTTGAGCGAAGCCGCAGTACCGGAAATGGCCATGCCGAGGGTGAACTGCACGATCGACAAGGTCAGAAAGAACGCCACGGCCAGGGCCAGGCCGTGTTCGCCAAAGGCGTACAGGCTGATCGGCAGGCCCATGTTGCCGGTGTTGGGGAACATGAACGCCGGCAACAGGACACGCCAGTGCATGCCCGAAGCGCGGCACACCAGCAAGCCGGCCAGGGCCATGCCCAAGGTGCACAGCAGGCAGGCCATGGCCATGCTGGTGAAGGCGTTCGGGTCCAGCTCGGTACGGCTGAGCGTGGACAGCACCAGCGACGGTGTGCCCACGGTCATCACCACTCGGGCGATGAATTCGGTGGGGTAGTCCAGGCCCTTGCGGGCCCAGGCATAGCCGATGCCGGCAACGATGAAAACCGGGGCCAGGACTGCGAACAGCGAAGCGAACATTGGGGGCCTTCCTTGGGGGTAGGCCCCGCATTATGCCGCAGACTGCGGCGTCTCGTCGCACACCCAAGCCCCTTGGGCAAAACCGCGCAACCCCGTAGAATCGCGCATCCTTTTCGCCCGTCGCCTTGAACGGTGGCAACCGGCAGCGTCGCATCCAGCCCAGGCACATCCGTGCAGCCCCTCGGCCCGTTCGGGTCGAGCCGGTGTGCGCGTCCGAAAAGGCGCTCATTCCGCTCATCCAACTAGAGGTACGTATGTCTCCGCGTTTGCTGGCCATGGCGCTGGCGCCCCTGCTCGGGCTGTTCATCATTGCCCTGGGCAACGGCTTCATGTCTTCCCTTACCACCCTGCGCCTGGGCGCTGCCGGCGAGTCGGCCACCACCATCGGTGTGGTCTCCTCGACCTACTTCATCGGCCTGACCCTGGGTGCCATCTTCAACGACCGGCTGATCCTGCGCATCGGCCATATCCGCGCCTACACCAGCTTCGCCTCGCTGATCGCCGTGACCATCCTGCTGCAAGGCCTGTTCTACGACGTCACCTGGTGGTCGGTGCTGCGCCTGATCAACGGCTGGGCGGCGGTGGGCGTGTTCCTGGTGATCGAAAGCTGGCTGCTGCTGGCCGGTGACGCCAAGATCCGCGGCCGCCTGCTGGCGCTGTACATGATCGCCTTCTACGGCGCCGGGGTCATCGCCCAGGCCGGCCTTGGCGAAATCACCCACATGGGTGACACCGCACCGTTCATGCTGGCCGGCGTGCTCGCCGCCCTGTCGGTACTGCCCATCGTGATCCTGCCCCGAGTGTCGCCGCTGCTGGAACAGGTCGAACCGCTCAAGCCGCGCCAGTTGCTGGGCGTTGCGCCGTCGGGCCTGGTCGGCTGCTTCGGTTCGGGTGTGGCCATTGCCGGCATCTATGCCCTGCTGCCGCTGTACCTGCAGCGCATCGGCCTGGACGTGGGCGAGGTCGGTAACATGATGGCCTGGGTGATTCTGGGTGCCATGCTGCTGCAATACCCGGTCGGGCGCTGGTCCGACCGCAAGGACCGCCAGGATGTGCTGATTGCCCTGGCCGCGCTGTGCGTGCTGCTGTCGCTGGTCACGGTGTTTCTGCCGTCGGACTCGATCCTGCTGCCAGCAATGCTGTTCCTGCTGGGTGGTGGCGTGTTCACCCTGTACCCGGTGGCGGTCAGCCATGCGGCCGACCGGGCGCCATCGGATGCACTTGTGCCGATGATCCAGGGGCTGCTGCTTATCAACTCGCTGGGTTCGGCCATGGCGCCGGTGGCGATTTCGCCAATGATGACCGAGTTTGGCGAGGCCGGGTTGTTCTGGGCCTTTGCCGTGGTCAACCTGGCCATGGTGTGCTTCTTCATGTGGCGCCGTGGCAAGCGCCCGGCGGCGGAGCACCCGGCCCCGTTCACCGCTTCGACCACCTTCTCGCCGACCGGTGCCGAGCTGCGGGTGACCGAAGACCTGATGCATGCGGCGCAGGAGCATCCGCCGCTGGAGCCGGTGGAGAATGCTGCGCCAGCGCAGGCGCAGCGTTCAGAATCGCATTGAATCCGGGGGCTGCCTTGCAGCCCTTTCGCGACACAAGGCCGCTCCCACAGGGGCCGCGCAGGCTTGTGGATCTGGCGCTAGCCATTCACCAGGTTGGCCGGGCGCTCGCCGGCCAGCGCACTGAGCAGGTTGTCCACCGCACAGCGCGCCATGGCCTGGCGGGTTTCTTCGGTCGCAGAGCCGATATGCGGGGTCGCCACCACGTTGTCCAGCTGCAACAACGGCGACTGTGCCGGCAACGGCTCGTGCACGAACACATCCAGGCCGGCGCCGCGTATGCGCCGGGCACGCAACGCGTCGATCAGCGCCGGCTCATCCACCACGCGCCCGCGGGAAATGTTCACCAGGATTGCCTGGGGCTTCATCAGTGCCAGCTCCCGCGCGCCGATCAGGCCTTCGGTGCTGGCACTCAGCGGCACGGTCAGGCAAACGAAATCCGCCTGCTGCAACAGCTCATCCAGGCTGCATCGCCGCGCCGCATGGCGCGCCTCCACCTCAGGCTTGGCACGCTGACTGTGATACAGCACACGCATGCCGAAGCCGGCCGCAGCACGCCGGGCCAGGGCCTCGCCGATGCGGCCCATGCCGACGATGCCCAGCGTCTTGCCGTGTACATCGCTGCCGAAATGCGCCGGGCCGAGGTTGGCCTGCCAGTTCCCGTCTCGCACCCAGTTAGCCAGTTCCACCACCCGCCTGGCGGTGGCCAGGATCAAGGCAAAGCCCGTGTCGGCGGTGGTTTCGGTGAGCACGTCGGGGGTGTTGGTCAACATCACGCCACGCCGGCTGAGCTCGGCGATGTCGTAGTTGTCCACGCCGACCGAAACGCTGGACACCACTTCAAGCTGTGGCGCCAGGTCGAGCAGGCTGGCGTCCAGGCGCAGGCTGGCCCCCAGCAGCCCGTGCGCCCCCGGCAAGGCGTCGCGCAAACGCGCCAGGCCATCGGGCCCGGAGGTATCCACCCAGGTCACCTCGACGCGTTCTTGCAGGCGTGCCATCAAGTCGTCGGACAGGCGTTTGTACAGGACGATTCGCTTCTTCATTGCACTGGTTCCTAATGGTTCATGGCCAGGCGCGAGTTGCCGCGCTTGGCCCGGCCTGATGTCTGGGAAGTATTGAGCGCGGCGGTAAGCGCCACTGCGGCCAGCAGCGCACCGCACATGAACAGGTAGGAGGCGCCTGGCCCGCCCGTGACGCCATTGAGGTAACCCACCAGCCACGAGCCACCGAACGAGCCCAGCGCGCCCATGCTGTTGATCAGCGCCATGGCACCGCCCGCGACGTTGGCCGGCAGGATCTCGGGCACGATCGCGAAGAACGGGCCGTAGGGGGCATACATGCAGGCGCCGGCGACCACCAGCAACGCGTACGACAGCCAGAAGTGCTCGCTGCCCAGGGCGTACGAGCCATAGAACGCAACGGCGGCGATCAGCAGTGGTGGCCAGACGAAGCGCTTGCGCTTCTGCAGGCGGTCGGACGCCCACGACACACCGACCATGGCCAGCACCGCCGCCAGGTAAGGTACCGACGACAGCCAGCCGGCCTGCACGATATCGAGGTTGGCCGCCTGCTTGAGGATCGACGGCAACCACAGCACGAAGCCATACACACCGATGCTCCAGCAGAAGTACTGCAGCGCAAGGATGATCACCTGCGGCGAGCGGAACGCCTCGCGGTAGTTCTTCACCGGCTTGATACCTTGCTGCTCGGCAGCCAGCGCCTGTTCCAGGGCGGCTTTTTCCTGCTCGCTCAGCCACTTCACCTGCGCCGGGCGGTCATCCACCAGGCGCCACCAGAAGAACGCCCAGATGACCGCGGGCAGGCCTTCGATGATGAACATCCAGCGCCAGTCGTAATGCTTGACGAGGTAGCCAGACACCACCGACATCCACAGGATGGTCACCGGGTTGCCGAGGATCAGGAAGGTATTGGCGCGCGAACGTTCGGCGCGGGTGAACCAGTGGCACAGGTACACCAGCATGGCCGGCATCACCGCCGCCTCCACCACCCCGAGCAGGAAACGGATGCCGATCAGCATGTAGACATTGCTGACCACACCGGTGAGCGTGGCAAGGCCACCCCAGAGGATCAGGCAGACAAAAATCAGCTTCTTCACACTGCGCTTTTCGGCGTAGATGGCGCCGGGCACCTGGAAGAAGAAGTAACCAAGGAAGAACAGTGCCCCCAGCAGTGAAGACAGTGCGGGGGTGATATGCAGGTCTTCAGCCATGCCGGAAGCGGCGGCGAACCCGTAGTTGGCGCGGTCCAGGTACGCCAGGCTATAGGTGAAGAACACGATCGGGATGATGTACCACCAGCGGCGCGGTGCCAGGCTTTGGCTTTGCATGGTTCGTTTCTCCTGAGCTTGTTGTTTTTGTTGCAACAGGTGTTTCGGGGTCAAGCGTTCACGCGCTTCTGCGCAGGTCGTGGGCTTGCAGCTCATGGCGCAGCGGCAGCCCCTCCATGTCGCCACGCGACTGCACGGCGCGGCTGCCGCACCAGTTGCCACGCGCAACTGCCTCGGCTACCGGGTGGCCGTCCAGCAGCGCACTGAGCACGCCGACGGCAAAGGCATCGCCGGCGCCAACGGTGTCCACCACTTGGCTGACCGGCACTGGCGCCACCTGGCCTTCACCCTTGGCGCTGCGGAAGTACGCACCGGCATCGCCCAGCTTGATCACCACCAGTTCCACCCCTTGGTCGAGGTAGAATGCGGCGATGTCTGCCGGGGTGTGCTGGCCGGTCAGCAGGCGGCCCTCTTCCAGCCCGGGCAGAACCCAGTCGGCCTTGGCGGCCAGGGCATTGACTTCACGCACCATGCTGCTTTGGTCAGGCCACAGCGAGGGGCGCAGGTTGGGGTCGAACGAAATGCTGCGCCCGGCGGCACGCATGGCGTCCATCAACGCATGGGACAGCGCCCGGCAACTCTCCGACAGCGCTGGCGGAATGCCGGTGGCGTGCAAGTGGCGCGCCTGCAGAGAGCCCGGGCGCAGCAACGCGGGCGACAGCCGGCTGGCCGCCGAACCACGGCGGAAGTACTCCACCGCCGGGTCACTGCCGTCATCGCAGCGGGCCTTGAGCTGGAAGCCGGTGGGGTTGCAGGCATCCACCTCGACGCCGGAGCAGTCCAGGCCTTCGCGGCGCAGGCTGTCGAGCACGAAACGGCCCAGCGAATCGTCGCCCACCCGGCTCAGCCAGCGGACCTTGAAGCCCAGCCGCGCCAGGCCGATGGCCACGTTGCTGTCAGCGCCGGCGATGCGCTTGCCGAACTGGCCGACACTGGCCAGGTCGCCAGCCTGCTCGGCGACGAACATGGCCATGGTCTCGCCGAAACACAACACGTCATGCTCATGCATGGCTCAGCTCCTCGCTCGATGCCACGCCCTGCCCCAGCGCCGCGAGGTCGCGCACCTGGGCCCGGGTCAGCGCCAGCAGATCGTCGCTCACCAGCGGGTACTCGACAGCACGCACCACGCCGGGGGTGAACTCGGCCATCAACTCGGCCCACTCCTGCAGGTCCGCAGCCTCTGGCGGGACGGCTACCAGGCGGCCATCGGCCCGGCGCTGCACGGCCTTGCAATGCACATAGCTGACCCAGCGGCCAAGCTGGCGAGCGGCGTGGCGAGCAGGCTCGCCCTGCCACTGCCAGTTACCGATATCGAAGGTCATGCCCAGGCTCAGCCTGAGTTCGTCGGCGCGCTGGAAAAACTGCTGCAGGGGTTCGATTCGTCCACCTTGCGCGGTCTGGTCGTTCTCCACCAGCAGCAACGGCCCGTGCGCCGGCAACAGCGTCGCCAGGGCCGCGACGTCACAGCCCGCATGGTAGTGGCCCAGGGAAACCTTGAGCGCGACCGCGCCAAGGGCGCGGGCAGTGTCCAGTTTCTGCGCCAGTTGCGGGTCTGGCACGCCTTGTGCGGTCCACAGCTCCAGCGGCGTGGAATACAGGCACTCCAGGCGCAGCGCGGCAATGGCTGCAGACAGCGCTGCAGTATCCGGGGCACAAGTGAACAGTTCTTCGCGCAGTTCCACGCGGGTGACGCCAGCGGCAGCCAGCAGATCAAGGAACTGTTCCTGGCCACGTTGCCGGACATAGTCGGCGCCGTAGCTGGAAAGGCTGATGGAAACGGGGTTCGGATGCATTGTTGTTGTCCTTGTGAAACCGGTTTCATTTTTGGGTAACAGCAGGCACGCAGGTACCTGCCTGTGATTACTGTGGCTGGGTTGAACCTCGGATGATCAGCTCGGCCTTGAAGTCGATGCGCCGTACTGCCCCGCTGTTGCCGCGCAGGCGGCCAAGCAGGCTCTCGAATGCTGCCACGCCGATACGCTCGGTGGGCTGGGCCAGTGCAGTGATGCCAGTGCCGACCAAGGGGTACCAGTCGAGGTCGTCGAGGGCGATCAGCCCGACGTCCGCGAAAAGGTTGCGCCCTGCCTGGTGCAGGGCTCGGGTCACGGCCAGGGTGGCGACCCCGTTGAAGGTGAAGATGGCCTGCGGGCCATGACCACTGCCGACGAGGAACGAAGCCAGCTGGTCATCCAGCCCGGCGCCGATTTCCAGCACCTGCTGGCGCATGCCGGGGCGCCGGCTGATCGATGTGCCGAACGCCTGTACCCGCTCCAGGCGCGAGCTGGTGCCATCGAGGGGCTCGGTTACCGCCAGGATGTCGCGATAGCCTTGCGCCTGCAGGTGGTCCAGGGCCTGCTCGACAGCGTCGGCATTGTCCAGGCCCACCAGGTCGACATTCAGTTCCGGCAACTGGCGGTCGACCAGCACCATGGGGATGTCGCGCTGCAGGTTGAGCAATTCGCCGGGGTGATGGCCAAGCGTGTTCACGATCAGCCCTTCGACGTTGTAGGACTGCAGGGCCACCAGGTGGTGACGCTCCTGATCGTCGTCGCGGTTGGTGTTGCACACCACCAGGCTGTAGCCGTGCTGGCGGCAGGCAGTTTCCACGCCATGCATCACGGCCACTGAATAGGGGTTGAGGATATCGGCCACCAGCATGCCGATCAGGCGCGTCTGGCCGCGCTTCAGGCCACGGGCCATCTGGTTGGGGCGGTAACCGAGGCGCTCGATGACCTCTTCCAGGCGCTTGGCGGTGGCTTCGGCGAGCAACTGCCGGTCACCGCCGATGTAACGGGAGACGGTGGCCTTGGAAACGCCAGCGACACGCGCTACTTCGCTGATGGTGACCCGTTCGCGGGCATGGGCAGGCGCGTCGGTCATGGGCTGTCCTTATGATTGTTGTGATAGCGATGAAACCGGTTTCAATACAGCAAAAACGCACGCGTTCGTCAACATGCCGTTGGTCGGCAGGGCGATTTATATGCTTAGTAGATACAATAAAAGTGCGTTTTAAGCAGTTGAAATATATAGGAAAGCAAACACAAAGCCCTGTGGGAGCGGGTTCACCCGCGAATGCGATGTTGAATGTGCCGACGCATTCGCGGGTAAACCCGCTCCCACAGTGGTAAACCCGCTCCCACAGTGGATTGGGGGTGCAGACAGAGGGATGCAGTTAACGGAGGGCTTTCACGTCACTGGCGGTGACGGCATCCCCTTGGTTACCCCAACTGGTGCGAATGAAGTTCACCACCTCGGCAACCTCCTGGTCACTCAGGCGCCAGCCGAACGCCGGCATGGTGAAGTTCGACGGTGCCGCGTGCGTCGCTGGCACCGTGCCCCCTGCCAACACCACGTGGATCAGCGATGTGGCATCTGCCGTCTGCACCACCGGGTTGCCGGCCAGGGCCGGGAACACGCGGGTATAGCCCTGGCCATCGGTACGGTGGCAGGCCGCGCAGTTGTCGATGTACACCGCCGCCCCGGGCTTGCTGTCGTCGCCCTTCCACATCGCATCTGCCACCTGTTTGTCGTACACGTGCGGCCGGTCGTCAGGGTTGCTCGGCGGCAGCGTCTTCAGGTACCGGGCGATGGCGGTCAGGTCGGCGTCGCTCATGTGTTGCATGCTGTGCTCGACCACATCGCTCATGCCACCGAACACGGCGCTGCGGTCGCTACGGCCAGTCTTGAGAAACTGCACCAGCTGCTCTTCGCTCCAGCTACCCAGGCCGTCCTTGTGATCGCCACGCAGGTTCTTGGCAATCCAGCCTTCCAGCGGTGCACTGCCAGCCAGGAACTGCTCGCCATCCTGTGGGCTCAGTGCCTTTTCCTGCATGGTCAGCGCGCGCGGCGTATGGCACGCGCCACAGTGCCCAAGGCCCTCGACCAGATAAGCGCCGCGGTTGACCACCGGGTCGGCCGCCGCCGACGCCTGCCAGGGCTTGGCCTCTGGCGCGAACAACCCGCGCCAGATCGCCAGCGGCCAGCGCATGCTCAGCGGCCAAGGGATGTCGGTGGCCTTGTTCGGCTGCTCGACCGGCTCCACACCCTTCATGAAATAGGCATACAGCGCCTGCATGTCCTGCTCGCTGACACGTGCATAAGATGGGTATGGCATGGCCGGATACAGGGTGCTGCCGTCCTTGCCGATGCCCTTGCGCACCGCCTGGTCGAAGTCTTCGAAGCTGTACTGGCCGATACCACTGGCAGCCGGGGTGATATTGGTGGAGTAAACCGTGCCGATCGGTGTCTCCATCGGCAGCCCACCGGCGAACGGCTTGCCGCCCTTGGCGGTATGGCAGGCAACACAGTCGCCGGCGCGGGCCAGGTACTCGCCCTGGCGCACCTGCGCATCGTCATTCGGCGCAGCCTGTGCGGCCACGCTGGCACCCAGCAGGGTTGCGATCAACATTGTCTTCATGCGCATCGCTCCTCAAGCCTGAACCAGCGGGCCAGGGTTTTTCAGGTACTGCTCGCGGATGGCGCGGGCCGACCAATAGGTCAGCGCCGCCACCAGCCCGGTCGGGTTGTAGCCCAGCCCCTGGGGGAACGCCGAAGCTCCCGGAACGAACACGTTGTGCACATCCCAGCTTTGCAGGTAGCGGTTCAATGCACTGGTTTTCGGGTCGGTGCCCATGATCGCGCCGCCGTTCAGGTGGGTGGTCTGGTAGCTGGCGGTGTTGAAGTGATCCTTGACCTTCTTGCCCAGCACGGCAATGGTCTTGGGGTTCATCGCCTGGGCGATCTTGCTCAGCTTGTCGACCATGAACTGGTTCATCCTGATGTCGTTCTCCTGCCAGTCGAAGGTCATGCGCAGCAGCGGCTGGCCGTAGGCGTCGCGGTAGGTCGGGTCGAGGTCCAGGTAGTTCCCACGATAGGACTGGTGGGCGCCGTGGGCGTCCATCGACACCTGGTGGGTGTAGTAATCGGCGGTGGCCTTCTTCCAGGCGCTGCCCCAGGCCGGTGTGCCTGGCGGGGTCGCACCACCGGCAATCGGCCGTGTGCCGGCCTGGTTCACCCACATCGGTGAGCCACCGACGAAGCCGTGCGGGCCATGGTCGAAGTTGTCGGCGTTGAAGTCATCGATGGCAATGCCGTTGCCACCGGCACCGATGAAGTTGTTGGTGTAGGTGTCCTTGTCGAAGAACGCCTTGACCGTGCCCATGTTCTGGTAGGCGAAGTTGCGCCCGACCACACCTTCGTTCTTGATGGGGTCGTATGGTTTGCCGATGCCGGACAGCAGCATCAGGCGCACGTTGTTGAACTGGAACGCCGCCAGGATCACCAGGTCCGCCGGCTGCTCCACTTCCCGCCCCTGGGCGTCGATGTAGGTCACCCCGGTGGCCTTGCGCTTGCTGTCGTCCAGGTTCACCCGCAGCACATGGGCGTTGGGCCGCAATTCGAAGTTCGGCACCTGGCGCAGCGCCGGCAGGATGTTCACGTTGGGCGAGGCCTTGGAGTACATGTAGCACACGTAGCCGCTGCAGAAACCGCAGAAGTTGCACGGCCCCATTTGCGCCCCATACGGGTTGGTGTACGGACCGGAGGTGTTGGCCGATGGCAGGTTGTAGGGCTTGTAGCCCAGGCTGGCCGCCGCTTTTTCGAACAGCCTGGCCGACACCACGTTCTTCTGCGAAGGCAGCGGGAACGGGCTGGAGCGGTCCGGCGCATAGGGGTTGCCGCCCTTCCCTTCGCCGACGACCTGCCCATTGACGGTCCAGGCCTGGCCAGAGGTACCGAATACTTTTTCGGCAAAGTCGAAGTGTGGTTCCAGTTCTTCGTAGCTGACCCCGAAGTCCTGGATCGTCATGTCTTCAGGGATGAATTTGCGCCCGTAGCGTTCTTCGTAGTGGCTGCGCATGCGCAGTTCCATCGGGTCTACCCGAAAGTGCACGCCCGACCAGTGCAGGCCTGCGCCACCTACACCTTTACCCGGCAGGAAGGCACCGAGCTGGCGATTGGGCAGCGCCACGTCATTCATGCTGTGGCGGATGGTGACGGTTTCTTTCGACACGTCGACGAACAGCTTCTTGCGCACGCTGTAGGTCAGCTCGTCGATCACCTGCGGGTAGCTGCCTTCCGGGTAGGTGTCCTGCATCGGCCCGCGCTCCAGGGCCACCACCTGCAGCCCGGCCTCTGTCAGTTCCTTGGCCATGATCGCGCCGGCCCAGCCGAAGCCCACGATTACCGCGTCCACTTTCTTCATCACGGTCGCCATGCCTCAGGCCCTCTCGCCACGGATCGAAACAGCCGGGAACGGGTAAGGCTCGTTGCGCTCGACCCAATCCATGAAATCGGCGCGGGCGCCGGGGAAGCCGATCTGGGTCCAGCCGACCATGCCTTTGTTGCCACCATGGACCGGGTCGCAGAAGAACCCTTCACGGGTGTTCTGCACCAGCAAGCTGAAGAACACCTTGGCCGGCACGGTGTCGAAAGCAAGCTCTCCAGCCTCGATCTTGCTGAGAACGTGGTCTCGGGTAGCGCTATCTTGCGCCGCAAAAACTTGCCCGGAATTGGCCTTGCACCAGCCGTCCACGGCGGCGATGCCCAGGCGGTAGATCTGTTGCGGGCTGAGTTGCAACTGGTAACCCAGTTCGGGCGCGGCGTCGGCCTTGAACGGGCCCTGCATGTACCACTGCGCGCCGGTAGCGTAAGGGGTGTTCATCTGCCGGTCGATGAATTCGGCTGCGCCGGCTTCAAGCGCGCCAGGGCCAAGCTCGTCGGCCGGGATGATGCGCGAGACGGCTGCCTGCACGAAGGCCCACTCTTCGGCAGTGAAGAACGTCGGCTGGTAGTTGCCCGCTGGCGGTGTGGCCGGCACTTTGGGCTCGTGTTGCGGGGCCGCAAGCAACTGACTGGCACCCACGCCAAGCCCCGTGCTGGCCACGGTTACCACAGGGATCAAGGTCAAGGTCTTGCGCAGGAAGTCCCTGCGCGGGTTGTCTGGGGCATGCTCAGGCATTGCGAATCCTCATCGGCTGTGTGCGGCCTTGAAAAGCGCCATCTGATTTTCAATATGGGGGGTGGTCTTGATAGGCCATCAAGAAAACAGCCGAATAATCTAGCGTGTTCAGAAATGTTTTGAAACCGGTTTCAGGACGTACTGAAAGCGCCGGCCGGATGTGGGTCGGCACGACCTTCCCCAGCCCCCAATCTTGGGGACACGGTGCCCAACGGCAAACACCTGCAAATGCCTTTGCAAAAGAATTGGATCCCTTGCCCTGCAAGGGCTACAGCACATTTATTTCGGCTTGGCACGCCTATTGCCGATCTCCTGCCAGACGCCCCAAGTCCATGGGCCCGTTTGCAGGAGGAAATGACTCATGCACCGACCGATTCCCCACCCGCTGGCAGTGGCGATTTTCGCCGGCTTGCTCCAGCTCCCCGCGCAGGCTGCCTTGAACGCTGTCGATCCAGGCGCCTATGTTCCCGCCAACGGCGGCTTCCCCGCCTGGTACCAGGACAGCCACGGTCGTACCCTCGACCTGTGCCTGACCAAGGCGGTCAGCTCGCGGGTGCCTGGCGCGCCCGGCGCACCGTCGTACATGTGTACGCTGCTGCCCACCCCCGGCGTGTTCGACGATACCCAACCCATCGTCTTCCCCACCAACTTCCCTGACGAGGCGTTCTGGTTCACCGCCGACGCCGCCATCGTCGATGCTACCCGCGGCATAGACCTCAGCTACGGCACCGCGATCGAGGCGGCATTTGCCGCCGAAGAACCGGTCGACGGCGACCAGGTCAGCTTCGCCCGGGTGCGTATCCGGGTCGACGTGCCAACCGCCGGCACCTACGTGATCACCCATCCGTACGGCGTCGAAGTGTTCGACGTACCTGCGGCAGGGCGCCGGGCGATCAACATGACCCGCGACATCGGCATTGCCGGCGCAGGGGATTTCACCGGTGCCCTGAAAGGCGATGTAGGGCCGTTCCTGCGCAGTGTCAACGGCCCCTACACCGAAGGCAGCGAGCGCTTCATCGGTGACCCCAACCTGGAGGAACGGGTGACCGGCAGCCCGTTCAATACCAACTACGTGCGCATCGAAGGCCCCGGCGGCATCGACCTGCGCACCGAGCTGTTCGCGGTTTCGGGCAAGCTTTCCGAAGTGGCCCTGCCAACCCCCCTCATGCCACAACGCAGTACCTACTCACGGCATGCCGAGAACGGCGATCTGCGCGCCCAGCAGGACATCTTCGTGATGGCCCCGCCACCGCCGGCCAGCGTCACCCTGACCAGCCAGACACCCAACCTGAACCTCACCGAGGCCAACGGTACCGGTGCCTGGTACGCCCAGTCGGTGCTCGACCCGGCCGCCGGGACGGTCCTGACCCTGACCGCCGACAACAGCGTGGCGATCCCCACCAGCAGCCTGACCACCGCCAATGTGCCGCTGACCGACCTGGTCACCATCACCCAGGCCCAGTACCGCCTGTCCACCGGCGAGCTGACCCTGGTGGCCAGCACCAGCGACGAAACCTCGCCGCCAGTGCTCACCGCACATACCGGCAACGGCACGCTGATCGGCAACCTGAGTGGTACAGGCGCGGTGAAGACGCTGAGCACCAGCCTGTCGCCGATCCCGCCGGCCAAGGTGCAAGTCACCAGTGCCAACGGCGGTAGCGACACCGAAGACGTGGTGCTGGTGCCATGAACAGACAAAGGCTCAGCCTTCAAGGAGGCAGCATGAACACTTGGTCGCGCCGTGCGCTGTTGGCCGCCGGTTTCTCCCTTACCGTTACCAGCGCCGCGTTTGCCGCGCTGTCCGATGTCGACCCGGGGCCCTACACCTTCGCCACCGGTGGCTATCCGATGTGGTACAAGGACAGCCTCGACCAGTCCCTGGAGCTGTGCCAGTCTCGTGCCACCAGTACGCGTGCGCCAGGCGCGCCAGGGGCGCCCGCCTACATGTGTACCTTGTTGCCCGAGCCCGGCATCTATGACGACGCCCTGCCGCTGGTATTCCCGGACAACTGGCCGCCAGAGATGTTCTGGTTCCTGGCTGAAACCACCATTCCGCAGGCCGGCAACAGCGGCTATGAGCTGGAGGTCTATGTAGCCGGGGTGGAGGCAGCCTTCGCCGCCGAAAACCCGGTCGATGGTGACCAGCAGAGCTTTGCCCGCATCCGTATCCGTGCTTCGGTCCCGAGCACCGGTACCTACACCATCACCCACCCGTACGGGGTGGAGACGGTCAACGTCACCACGGCAGGGCGTCGGGCGATCAACATCACCCGGGACATAGGCATTGGTGCCCCTGGCAACTTCCGGGGAGCGCTGGCCGGGGCGATCGGCCCCTGGCTGAAGGGTGTTGGCGGGCCTTATACCGAGGTCAACCCCGATACCGGCGCCATCGAAACCTACATCGGCGACCCCAATATCACCGAAGCGGTGACCGGCAGCCCCTTCAATACCAACTTCGTGCGCATCGAAGGCCCCGCTGGCACCATCCAGACCAATACCTTCTCTGTTTCCGGCAAGGTACTGGACCAGCGTGCCCAGACCCCGGTCAGCCTGGAACGCGCCACCTATTCGCGCAACGCCACCGGCACCCGCACGGAAGTGTTCGCCAAGGCGCCCAGCGCAGCCAGCCTGTGCATGCGCAATGGCATTGCCCTGGTCGGCACCCCGCCTTCGCCATGCCAGTACACCCTCACCGCCGACAACAACGGGCTGTTCTTCCACCAGCAGTCAGGCCAGGAAGCACCGCCTGCAGTGGTAGTGGTCACCGCCAGCAACAGCGCCGGTGGTACCCAGCCGACCGCGCTGTCGAGCAAGCTCACCGACGTGGTCAAGGTCAGCACCGCACGCTATGACTGGGCCAACAAGCGCCTGCTGATCGAGGCCAGTTCCAGTGATGAAGTGGCGATCCCCGACCTGCTCGCCCAGGGCTACGGTCGCCTGTCCAAGGCAGGCACGCTGCAGAGCCTGACCGTCAACGACGTGCCGCAGCCACCGGCTACCATCACGGTCAAGTCGGCACGTGGCGGCAGCGATGTCGAACCGGTGGTGGTGGTCGGCAATGCGCCGGTCGAGGCGGCCAACCAGCCACCGCTGGCCCAGGCCGATATCGGTAGCACCAGCGTCGGTATCCCGATCACCCTCAACCTGCTGCAGAACGACAGCGACCCGGACGGCAACGTGCCGCTGACCATCAGCGACCTGACCCAGCCCGGTACCGGCCTTGGCGGCGTGGTGATGAACGGCACCACCTCGGTCACCTACACCCCGCCAGCCGGGGCCACGCAACCCGTGGTGGCCACCTTCAGCTACCGGGCAGTGGACGCCAAGGGCCTGAAGTCGGAACCGGCTACTGTCACCATCAACGTAGCGCCCAACCAGGCACCAACCGCCAACCCGGAAACCGTCACCACCCTGGGCGTGCCATTGACCATCAACGTGCTGGCCAACGACACCGATCCGGAAGGCAACGTCCCGCTGACTGTCCCCGCTACCTCCCTCACCCAGCCGGCTACCGGTCGGGGCACGGTCAGCACCGACGGCACCACGGTGACCTACACCCCTCCGGCCACGGTGACCACCGCCTTCACCACCACCTTCACCTACCAGGCTCGTGACTCGCTGGGGGCGCTGTCCAACCCCAGCACCGTCACCGTCAACGTGTCGCCACGGCCCGCCGCCGAAAACTTCGCGGTCACGGCAGCCACGGTCACGGCACGCTCCAACAACCGTTACAACTGGGACCTCAGCGGTACCTCGTCGGTCACCACCGGCAACACCGTCACCGTGCGGGTTACCACCACTACCGGCGTGCAGACCCTTGGCACCGCCACGGTAGCGCTGACAGGCCGCTGGCGCCTGGCGGTGAGCAACAGCACCACGATCATCCCGACTGCGGCACCGACGGCGACGATCACCACCAGCCAGGGCACCACACGCACCGTCAACGTAACCGTGCAGTAAAGGCCGGAGGTTGCAATGAAACGCCTGTACCCCCTGCTGCTCGGCCTGGCCCTGGTGGGCCAGGCCTGCTGGGCCGAGGACCTGCTGGACAATGCCGACCTCGCGCCCGGCAACGACCTCGGCGAACCGGTGATCATCCGCCTGCTGCCGGCCGGTGCCGGTCAGGCGGCGGTGATCGAGCAGCAAGGCACGGGCAACCGCGCCGCCCTCGACCAGAACGGCCAGGCCCTGCTGGGCCGCATCGTCCAGGCCGGTGACGCACAGGAAGCGTACATCTTGCAGGAAGGTAGTGACCTGATGGCCATCATCAGCCAACAGGGAAATGGCAACAGCGCGTCGATCCGCCAGAGCGGCAGCAGCAACAGCGCGGCCATCGAGCAGATCGGCAACGACAACAGCGCCAGCATCGTGCAGTCGGGCACAGGCCTGAACAGCTCCGTGACCCAGGCCGGCAATGGCCAGCACGTTCAGATCACCCAATACCGATAGACCTGGAGGCACCCCCATGTACAAGCTCGCTCCCTTAAGTGCCGCTATCGTCCTGGCCCTTGCAGGTCAGGCCATGGCTGCTGACAGCACCTCGTCCCAGACCCAGGACGGCAAGGAAAACATCGCCGAAGTCAGCCAGTCCCTGGCACCATTCGCTTCGGCAACCCAGACCCAGACCGGCAAGGGCAACAACCACCTGGCGGTGCAATCGGAGAGCACCAGCGATATCCAGCAGAGCGCCAACGGCCAGTACAACGCCGGCTACGCCGACCAACTGGTCGAGAACGGCAGCCAAGCCACCCAGAACGCCAGCGGCAGCTACAACGATGCCTTCGTCAGCCAGTCGCTGGGCCTGGGCAACCAGTCGCAGCAAAACCAGCAAGGCGCCGAAAACACTTCGACCGTGTGGCAGGACAGCCAGGAAGGCAGCAAGGCCGAGACCTGGCAATCCGGCCAGCGCAACGAAGCCTTCATCGAGCAGACCTTTGGTGGCAGCAACAACCGCAGCAGCATCAACCAGACAGGCCAGGAAAACTACGCCGCTGCCGAGCATCTGGGCTACGTCGATGGCGACATCCAGGTCTACCAGGATGGCACGGGCAACTGGGCGTACGGCGACCAGCGCGACGGCACCGGCGGTACCATCGGCATAGGCCAGTACGGTGGCGGCAACTCGGTGGAAGTGTGGCAGGATAACCAGACCGCCAGCCAGGCGTCGGTAACCCAGTCCGGCCAGATGAACGAAGGCTATATCGACCAGAGCTTCGGCATGAACAACAAGGTCAGCCTGTCGCAACAGGGCACAGCCAACGCCAGCTGGTCGGACCAGTTCGAGACCAACAACTCGACCACCACCATCACCCAGACCGGTAGCAACAACTTGCATTTCACTTACCAGAACGGTGAAAACCTCAACCTGACCATCAACACCAAGGGAAATGGCAACAGCGTCACTGCCAGCAACTGGAAAGGCGCCAAGATGGGCGGCCAGTTCGGTACCAACCAGAACGCCACCATCAACCAGAATGGCAATGGCAACGGCGCCAACCTGACTCAGAACGGTGACAACCAGCTGGCCACGCTGACCCAGAAAGGCACCGGCAACCAGATGGAGACCAAGCAGGCCGACATGAACAACGAGCTGTACTTCGAGCAGAACGGTACTGACAACATCCTGATCGCCGACCAGCGTGGCACCGAAAACTACGCCTACGGCAACAGCCAGGGCAATGGCAACGTAATCAACCTGGACCAGTCCGGCTACAGCAACCAGAGCTACACCAACCAGCTGTACGGTGGCGGCAACGAAGCCACCATCAAGCAGGTTGACAGCTACAACATCGCCTACGTGACCCAGGGAGGCCAGGGCAACAAGGCGTATGTCGACCAGAGCGGTGTGACCCAGACCGCGACCATCACCCAGCTGGGCAGCACCAACGTGGCCACTGTGACCCAGCAGTAGATCGCTCCCCCCTTGAACCGCGGTGCTCCTCTCCCTGGTGCCGCGGTTCCTTTTTATTTCTGTCACAACTCCTTTTTTATTGTTTTAGCGAGGGCCTTGCAGGAGCAGCCTTGTGCTGCGAAGAGGCCGGTACTGACCATACATATCTGTTGCCTGCACCGGCCTCTTCGCAGCACAAGGCTGCTCCTGCAAAGCGGGGCGTCTTGTCCACCCGCGAATAGGCCAAGCCTGCCAAGCGCATTACAATGGCCCCCAACCAAGCCGATGCCCAATCCCATGATCCAGTCCGACCTCGACCTGTTCGGTCCCCAGCCGCAACACCTGGCCAGCCACACCGTGCTGCTGCCCGGCTTCGCCCTGGCCGAGATCGAGGCCTTGCTCGATGCCCTGCGCCCGGTGCTGCGTGCCGCGCCGTTCCGGCACATGCACACTCCGGGAGGCCTGCGCATGGCGGTAGGGTTGACCAACTGCGGCACGCTGGGTTGGGTCAGTGACGAACACGGCTACCGCTACAGCCCCAGCGACCCGCTCACCGGCAAACCCTGGCCCGCCCTGCCCCTCGTGTTGCTCGAGCTCGCCGCCCGCGCCGCAAGCATGGCCGGGTTCGAAGGTTTCGTGCCGGATGCCTGCCTGGTCAACCATTACCTGCCGGGCACCCGCCTGAGCCTCCACCAGGACCGCGACGAGCGGGACTTTGGCCAGCCGATCGTGTCGGTGTCGCTGGGCTTGCCGGCAGTGTTCCTGTTCGGTGGCCTGCAGCGCGCCGACAAGACCCAGCGCATTCCGCTGAGCCATGGCGATGTGCTGGTGTGGGGTGGCGAGGACCGCTTGCGCTTTCACGGCGTGCTCCCGATCAAGCCCGGCATCCATCCGCGCCTGGGTGAGCGGCGGATCAACCTGACCTTGCGCAAGGCCGGTGGCTGAATCGGACCAACGGCCCGTCACCCGGCGCAAACAGGATGAACGCGCATGAAACGCGTTGAACATCTTGGCCAGGCAAGCTTCAAACGATAAGCCGCCCTATTCAGCCGGAGCCCGTTATGCCCTGCCAACCCTGTTTCCCGACACCTCACAGCGGAGCCGCGCGCCCATGAAGATGCCCTGCCGCGCCCCCAATGCCTCATTGCAACTCGATTACGTACGCGACACCCTGTTCGGCCCGGTGGCACAAAGCGTGGAATGTCAGTGCCAGCTCGCTGCCCTCGAGCTGCAGGGCCGCCCGGGCCTGCGCCTCCACATCTGCCCGCCGCTGCCCGACAAGGTCGACCGTGCCCACAGCGTGGCCTTCGTCTGGGACGGGCGCAGCTACCACGGCGTGGTTCGCGACCAGGGCAAGTGCGGCGATGGCGGCCTGAACCTGCTGCTGGAACTGCTGTAAGACGATCAACGGCGAGCAACCCGGCTGAACCCAGCAGGTGCGGCACGTCTCCATAGCAAAAGGGCTCACGCCCGCCGGAGAACGCGGAGAACGCCAATGAACAGTCCTTTGCTCAAGCTCTTCACTCACCCCGCCGACGCCTGGCTGGAAATCCGCCGGGCCGAGGAAGACCACCCGCAACAGTATCTGCCGCGCCTGCTGGCCCTGGCGTTGATCCCCGCGGTGTGCCTGTTCGTGGGCACCACCACCTTCGGCTGGAGCCTGGCGGCCGAGGAACGGGTGCGCCTGAGCATGGCCAGCGCCGCGCAACTGGCGGGCCTGCTCTATGCCACCACGGTCGTCGGGGTGATGTTGATGGGCACCATGATCCGCTGGATGTCGCGCGGTTTCGATGCACAGCCCAGCCTCAACCAGTGCATCGGCTTTGCCGCCTACTGCGCCACACCATGGTTCTTTGCCGGGGTGGTCGGCCTGCTGCCGATCCGCTGGCTGGCGTTGGCGGCGCTGCTGGCAGCCTCGGCCTATGCCAGCGTGTTGCTGTATGGCGGGTTGCAGACCTTCCTGCGCCTGAAGAAGGAACAGGCCATGCTGTTTGCGACCTGCGTATGGGGGGTGGGGTTGCTGCTGCTGGTGACCATCCTGGTGGCGATGATCCTGTTTTGGTTCAACGGCCTGATGCCGGAATATGTGCGCCCGGCCAGCCTGGGCTGACCGGGGCGCGGCAGGTGCCTCAGGCAATCGCCTTGAGTGGCGCCGGGTGGCTGTCACGCAGTGCGTGCAGCTGCCCCACCAGGTTGACCAGGTCGCGGCAACTGTTGAGGCTTTGCAGGGGGACCCCGCTTAGGGTCACGCTCTCCTCGAGACTCTGGCCCTGACACAGGCGGATGGTCAGGTTGGCGCCGTCCGTGCAGCTGACTTCGCAACGGTCGGGCAGGCAGGCCTGCTCGATCATCTGCCGCATTTCTAGCATCGAAACTCCTATCAACGACATGGTACGACCCTCTCTTTGGGATGGCCTGTTGTGTGAGTACGCCTTTGTCGGGCGAGGCGCCAATTGATATTGCGCATGCCGGGGCAGGCATCCATGCGCCTGGGCAATGATCATGCGGGGAATCATCTAGCACCTTAGTGGAAGATTGCCTGCGCAGGCCGGGTGTTCGAACGCAATGGCAGACTTAACGACGAGCGGTGTCGGCAGGCCCCAGCGACGCCCAGAGATGTTGCGCCGCATAGGCGCGCCACGGTCGCCAGGCCAGGGCGCGTTGCGCCAGTTGGGCGTCGTCTCCTTCGAGCAGGCGCAACGCCTTGACCAGCGCCACGTCGCCCAGCGGCAAGGCATCGGCCGCGCCGGCCTGACGCAACGCCAGGTAGTGCGCGCTCCAGGGGCCGATCCCCTTGAGTTGGCACAGCTTGCGCAGCAGTTGATCCAGCTCTTGCCCGCGGCGTAGCAATCCAGGTTCGGCCAGCAAGGCACTGGCCAGCGTGCCCAGAGTGGCGGCGCGCGCCCGCGGCATGCCCATGCCATCGAACTGCCCAGCCGCCAGTACCGGCAACGCCGGGAACACATGGCTCAGGCCCGGTGCAGGCCAGCGCAAGGGCATGCCGTGGCGTTGCACCAGGCGTCCGGCCAGGGTCATGGCCCCGGCCACACTGACCTGCTGCCCCAGCACTGTGCGCATGGCCTGCTCGCAAGCGTCCCAGCCTTGCGGCACGCGCAGGCCTGGGCGTTCCTGTAGCAGGCGGGCCATCAGCGGATCGCGGGACAGTACGGCATTGATGCGCGCGGGGTCGGCATCGAGGTCGAAGACCCGCCTGAGCCTGGCAGTCAGGCCGGGTAGCGCGCGGGCCGGAACGCCTTCAAGGTGGACCCGCAGGTACTGGCTGCCCGAAGGTGTGGCGTGCAAGACGGCGTGGCGGCCGGCAATTACCAGGGTACGGCGGTAGGTACCGTCAAGGCAGGTCTCGATGCCGGGGATGCAGCGGGCAGCGAGGAAGGCCAGAGTCGAGGGCCAATGGTAAGGGGCGCGATAGCGCAGCCACAGAATTTGGTGGCCAGGGGTGGGTAACGATCGGCGCACTGCGTGCAAGGGGGTGAGCTTGAGCATGGCTGCATCATGCCAGCAAATGTAATGCCTGTACCGACGCTATCACCAGCAAGCCAGCACTTACAGGTACAGCGTCGCTCTCGAGATTGTCGCTGTACCTGTGGCAGTTGGCTTGCCGGCGATAGAGCACGGACAGCCATTCAGTCAACCAGGATCAATGCGCCGCACCATCCCGTGCATCCTGCATCTGCCCGAACCGCCCGGCATGGAAGTCGTCGAACGACTCCGCAATTTCTGCCTGGCTGTTCATCACGAACGGGCCATAACCCACGATCGGCTCGTCGATCGGCTCACCGCTTAGCAGCAGCAGGCTGGCACCTTCCAGCGCTTCGACGGCAACATCCTCACCGGCGCGGTCAAACAGCACCAGGCTGGCTGGGCCGGCTTCGCGCTCGCCGTTGATCCGCACATTGCCGCGCAACACCACCAGCGCCGCATTGCGCCCGGTGGCAACCGGCAATTGCAAGGTTGCACCGGCATTCAGGCGCATGTCCCAGACATCCATGGCGGTAAAGGTCCGCGCCGGCCCCGAATGCCCACGATATTCACCTGCAATCACCCGCAGGCTGCCGCCCTCGCCGTCCAGCGCCACCACCGGGATGTCCTCGGCCAGCAGCGTCTGGTAGCCAGCCGCTGCGCGCTTGTCCCGCGCCGGCAGGTTCACCCACAGCTGTACCATCTCCAGCGTACCGCCAGTGCGGGCGAAGCCTGGGGAGTGGAACTCTTCATGGATGATGCCGTTGGCAGCAGTCATCCACTGCACGTCACCGGGGCCGATCAAGCCGCCAGCGCCGGTGGAGTCGCGGTGCTCCAGTTCGCCCTGGTAAACGATGGTCACGGTCTCGAAGCCTCGGTGCGGGTGCTGGCCAACGCCGCGCCGTGTACTGGTCGAGGTGAAGTCATGAGGGCCAGCATAGTCCAGCAGCAAGAACGGGCTGATCTTGCTGGCCAGGTTGTCGTAGGTGAACAGGCTGCGCACCGGAAAACCATCACCTACCCAGTGAGCGTGGGGGCTGCGGTGAATACCCAGAATCGTTTTCATGAGAAGGCTCCTCTCTTGGTTGAGATAACCTTACCAGTGATACCAATCAAGCAATAGTTGGCTTCAATGGCATGCATCGTCTCATTAAAAGGACAATCAGAAAAACACGGCGTGAAGTATCGGATGCCCCGGGTACTGCGACCTCAACCAATGCTCCAGCTTCAACGAAAAGGCTTGCCCCCGCACCCTGAGTTCCCGATAGACCGGATCCGCCATTGCCTGGCCTGGGGTCAGTCTGTCCAGATGAAGGCGATTTTCCACCGAGGAAATCAACTCGAGAAAGACTGCGTAGTCTTCGAACAGACCCACGCTATACGGGTTGGAATGACCGAGCATTGCCAGGCGTTGCAAAGGGGTAAGGGCCAGCAGTTGTTGAAGGCGCATGATCTTCGACGGCGCCGGAAGGCCATGGACCTCGGCAATCGCCACGATGCCGCCTGCAAAAAGCAGTTTTCGCGAAAATTGCAGTTTGATGTTGCGTACCCCCCATGCCTTGCCTTCGGCCCTCTTTTCCTCGAAGTTCGCCATGAGGGTGCGGTAGTAGCGGATCAGGTCGTTAAGCAGGAACCTGGCAAGCCCGCTGCCATGGTCGTCAGGTACATAACGGCACAGCAGGTCATGCTGCCACCGGGCAAAGGCTCCATGCCCGAAGAGAGGCCGGCCTTCGAGCAACATCAGCATCCGCCTGGTCAGCGCGGTATTGTCTTCGCACTTCCAGCCTATGTGTTCACTCAAGTCCGAGTACAGCGCCAACGCCTCTCGGCCGAATTTCGCCTCGTCGCTTTCCCCCGGATGGCTGATGGGCCGAACAAGGTCGCCGACCTGGCGCAATATGTCGTCCAGGCGTTCCGCCGGCAGACTGCTGTCATGAACAATGAAGAAGTCGATGTCCGAAACAGGGGAAACCTCGCATCGGCCATAGGAGCCCACACTGACCACGGCCAGAGGAGCCCGCCCCGCCAGTGGTGCAAGCGGGCTGCACATGGCCTGCCTGAGTGACTCGATTGTCTTGCAGGAATAGTCGTAGCGCTTTTGCAGATACGATGGCTGTAGCAAGGTCTTGCTGGTCATGTTCATACGCTCGGGCAAAGCCCAAGATTACTCACGCCTTAACTCTCGGCACTGTCTGGAAAAACTATCCCGCCGGTCCCTGCAGCAGGAAGGCCTGCACTTCTTCGGCACAAACCTCAGGATGTTCCTGCATGAAGCAGTGCCCACCTGCAACCTGCCTGGCGCTCACCTGAGGGTTCAGCGCCGCCAGGCGGCTCACAGAATGGGGCACGAAGGGGTAGGTGTGCTCGCCGTACAGCACTTGAGTGGGCGTGCGGATCGCCGCCAGGCTTGCCCACATGCGCTTGGGGAAGGAACTGAAGATTTCCACTTCGCGGCTGGGACGGCACTTGAGCACTACCGCATCGCCGCAGTCGCCGATGGCATGCTCGACGTAGGCCTGCAGCGCCGCATCGGTCCACCCCTTGAAGATACCCCGCCCATGCAGCGAAGCCAGGGCTGCCTCGCGGTCGGGCCAGTGACTGCGACGGCTGGCGGCCTTGCGTGCCAGGGCGTGACGCTGGTGCAAGCCGACCAGGGCTGCCACCCCCATCACACCCAGCATGCGCCGGCTGAACAGTACCGGGTCAAGCAGCACGGCACGGGTGAACAGTTGCGGCTCACTGGCCAGGATCAGGCCGGTAAGCACACCACCGAAGCTGTGCCCGACGGCAAAACGCGGCACGTCGCCATACTCGCCCCGCCCGGCTGCGAAAGCCTCCAGCGCAAGCGCAGCGGTGCGGTTCCAGCCACGAAATACCCCGCCATGGTCACTGTCACCATGGCCCTGGACATCGCTGAGCCACAGGTCGAAATGTTCACCCAGGCGCATCAGCAATGGCTGGTAGGCCAGGCAGCAGAAACCGTTGCCGTGCAAAAAATGCAGCAGCGGCTTGCCACTGGCCGGGGTTCGCCAGCCACGCAGGGTGAAGCCTTCGGTGCATTCGTGGGACCAGGGGATCAACTGCATCGGTTTGCTGTACTCGCGGGGTCAGGAAAACGCCGATTCTACAAACAGCAGCGGGTACAGTGAAATCACCAGCAACAAGGCCATCAGGACATTGAACAGCATCAGCCAGCGCGGGTTCTGCAACAGGTTGCGCAGGGCACTGCCGAACATCACCCACACCCCGACACTCGGCAGGTTGACCAAGGCAAACAAGGCGGCAATGACAATGACGTTGGTTACATAGCCTTGCGCCGGCGTGTAGGTAGTGATTGCCCCGACAGCCATCACCCAGGCCTTGGGGTTGACCCACTGGAATGCCGCCGCCCCCCAGAAGCCCAGCGGTTTGCGGGCACTGGACGAAGCTGTGCCGACCGGCCCCGAAGTGGCGATCTTCCAGGCCAGGTACAGCAGATAGACGGCACCGGTATAGCGCAAGACCGTGTACAGCGCCGGCCAGGCCTTGAACACCTCGCCCAGGCCCAGGCCAACAGCCAGCACCATTACCATGAAACCGACGCTGATCCCCATCGCGTGGGGAATGGAGCGGCGCACACCGAAGTTGACGCCCGAGGCCAAAAGCATGGTGTTGTTGGGGCCAGGAGTGATGGAGGACACGAAAGCAAACAGCACGAAGGCGGTGAGCAGGTCGGCAGAGGCAAGCATGGCAGGCATTCCACATTCTTTATGGGTGCTGTCACACTAACGGAGTCGCCCTTCTCCGCGACCGATACAGTTCCACTAAATTGTGTAGATACACATCGCTGTACCGCCACCACCAGACCAAGGAAGCCGTCCACCATGAGCCTCACCATCCGCCCTGCCGTTCGCGCCGATGCCGAGCAGATCCTGGCCTTCATCACCGAACTGGCCGAGTACGAACGCGCTCGCCACGAGGTGATCGCGAGCGTTGCCGATATCGAGCACAGCCTTTTTGGCGAGGGCAGCACCGTGCACAGCCTGATTTGCGAGCGCGATGGCCAGGCAATCGGCTTTGCCGTGTATTTCTACAGCTACTCGACCTGGCTCGGGCGCAACGGCATCTACCTGGAAGACCTGTACATAACGCCCGAGCAACGCGGCGACGGTGCCGGGCGGCAATTGCTGAGGCACATTGCCCGCGAAGCGGTTGCGAAGAATTGCGGGCGGTTGGAATGGAGCGTGCTGGACTGGAACGAGCCGGCGATCGGCTTCTACCAGAAGCTGGGGGCCGAAGCGCAGGATGAGTGGGTGCGCTACCGGCTGGACGGGGACAAGCTGGCGGCGTTTGCCCAGGGGTGACCGGGAGCGCTTCGCAATCCCTGTGGGAGCGGCCTTGTGTCGCGAAAGGGCTGCAAAGCAGCCCCAGCAATTTCAACTGTTGCGCATCAATCCTGGGGCCGC
>NZ_JBNRIJ010000003.1:171514-228080 GCF_053557675.1 Pseudomonas sp. XP1
CATGCACAGAGTACCCGCAGCGCCCGCAAACTCGATTCTGGCAATTGACGGCAGCCCCGCCCCATGGTCTCCTTATGCCTCGCGTTCAGGTGCCCCCATGGGGGTGAAACGGGAAACCGGTGCGTCGCAGGCCCTCCAGCAGGGCCGGACAAGGCCGGTGCTGCCCCCGCAACGGTAAGCGAGCGAAGCGTCTGTACCACTGTGCCCGATCACCCGGCATGGGAAGGTGACGCCTTCCAGGAGCCTGGCTCCTCCTCGCAAGCCCGGAGACCGGCCTGGCGTTCATGAACACCCCGCGGAGGGCGGGCGCTGTTGCATTCCCCTGGGCCGTCATGCTCGGGGCTGCCGCGCTTGCCCATTGCCCACAAAAAGCAGAGGAACGCGTCATGCCCGTCACCAGCGCCAAGCAACACAGCATCACTACCCCCGTCACCCTCAGCCAGCGTGTCGTCATCGCCGTCGGCGCCAGCCTGCTGGGCCTGTGCCTGGTGTACTTCGCCGGCTTCTCGCACATCGAGGCCGTGCACAACGCCGCCCACGACACCCGCCACAGCGCCGCCTTCCCCTGCCACTGAGTACGCCCGATGATCACACGCATTGCCCGTACCGCGGGCTTCAGCGGGTTGCTGGCGGCCTTGCTGCTGACCTTGCTGCAAAGCTTCTGGGTCGCCCCGCTTATCCTCGAGGCAGAAACCTACGAATCCTCGGCCCCGGTTGCCCAGCACGAGCATGCCGGCGAAGTGGCCGCGCATGAACACAGCGCCGAAGCCTGGTCGCCTGAAGACGGCTGGCAGCGTGTGCTGTCGACCACTGGCGGCAACCTGGTGGTCGCGGTCGGCTTCGCCCTGATCCTCACCGCCCTGTACAGCCTGCGCGAACCCAAACGTGCCGGCACCGGCGCACTGTGGGGCCTGGCCGGTTTCGCCGTGTTCTGCCTGGCCCCAACCTTGGGCCTGCCGCCGGAGCTGCCGGGTACCGCAGCCGCCGACCTGGGACAGCGCCAGGCCTGGTGGATAGGCACCGCCAGCGCCACCGCGCTGGGCCTCGCCCTGCTGGTATTCGCCCGCCACTGGTTGCTGAAGGCCTTGGGCGCCGTGCTGCTGGTGATTCCCCACGTGATCGGTGCGCCGCAACCAGAAGTGCACGAGAGCCTGGCCCCCGCCGCATTGGAAACCCAGTTCAAAGTGGCGTCCTGGCTGACCAACGCCGCCTTCTGGCTGGCCCTGGGCCTGCTCAGCGCCTGGCTGTTCCGGCGCTCCAGCCAGGCCTGATGCCAGCCTTTTACGCCGGCTTCGGCTGCCGCCGGGGTTGCCCGGCGGATACGCTGGAAACCCTGCTACACCAGGCCCTGGACAACCAGGGCCTGGCATTGGCCGACCTGCACGGCATCGCCAGCATCAGCCTGAAGGCCGACGAAGCCGGCTTGCAGCAGTTGGCCGAACGCCTCGACGTGCCCTTGGTGCTGTACGATACCGCGCAGTTGCAACCCTACGAACACCAACTCAGCCACCGTTCCGCCGCAGCCCATGCCCACAGCGGCTGCTGGGGCGTGGCCGAGAGTGCGGCCCTGGCCCTGGCTAGCCAGCGGCTTGGCACGGCCAGGTTGCTGCTGACGCGCCAGGTACTGGGCCCGGCCACCCTCGCCCTGGCCTGTTGAAGGTTTCCCCCCCTCTTTCTTGCAAGGACTTTCCATGACGGTCTATTTCATCGGCGCCGGCCCCGGCGACCCGGAACTGATCACGGTCAAGGGCCAACGGCTGATCCGTCAGTGCCCGGTGATCATCTATGCCGGCTCGCTGGTACCGGCAGCCGTGCTCGAGGGCCACCAGGCCGAGACCGTGATCAACAGTGCCGAACTGCACCTGGAGCAGATCATTGCCGCCATGCGCAATGCCCATGAGCAAGGCCAGGATGTGGCCCGGGTACACAGTGGCGACCCCAGCCTGTACGGCGCCATCGGCGAGCAGATCCGCCACCTGCAGGCGCTGGGCATCGATTACCAGATCATCCCCGGGGTCACCGCCACGGCGGCCAGCGCCGCCCTGCTCGGTTGCGAACTGACCCTGCCCCAGATAGCGCAGACAGTAATCCTCACCCGCTATGGCGACAGTTCGCCGATGCCGCCCGGCGAGCAATTGGGCGACCTGGCGCGCCACGGCAGCACCCTGGCAATTCACCTGGGGGTCAAGCATCTGTCGCGTATCGTCGATGAACTGCTGCCGCACTACGGCGCGCACTGCCCGGTGGCGGTGGTGCACCGCGCCACCTGGCCGGACCAGGACTGGGTGCGCGGCACTCTTGGCGATATCGTCGAACGCGTCGCGGCCAAGAGCTTTCGGCGCACGGCGCTGATCCTGGTGGGCCATGTGCTGGGCGACGCCCCGTTTGCCGATTCTGCCTTGTACCGCGCCGGGCACGCCCACCTGTATCGCACTGGCGACTGAGCATTGCCAGGTTCGCCACGGGCGTAGCAGACTCCGGTTTCCCGCCTGCAAACAGGAGTCATGCCCATGCTGGACCTACGCCCAAACTGCGAGTGCTGCGATACCGACCTGCCCGGTGACAGCCCCGATGCGCTGATCTGCTCCTTCGAATGCACCTTCTGCCGCACCTGCGCCGAAACCCGTTTCCAGGGCCGCTGCCCGAATTGCACCGGCCAGTTGGTGGCACGCCCGACACGGGTCGGCCAGGCGCTGGTCAACAACCCTGCCTCGACCCAGCGTGTCAGCAAAGCACACTCGGTTTGCGCGTGAGCTGTTTCAGAACATTCAGAAAACGGACATCGCCGCTTTGTCAGGGTGATGTCTTTCCCACTTTTTGTAGGACTTTTCAACAACTAGCCCGGGGACTTTCAACACTTCTATACTCGGCATTACCAAATTTCGGGAATGGTCGTATCGTGCAGCGCTTCCGATAACCCTACTTGCAGACGTATTCCTGAGTGATCCAGGAAGCGGACCACATCCTGACAGGAGTTTTCTTCATGACTACCGTGCTCATCGTCGACGACCACCCCATAGTGCGATTGTCCTTGAAAATGTTGCTCGAACGCGAGCGCTTTCAGGTCGTCGGCGAAGTTGGCGATGGCAGTGAAGTCACTCAGGTGGTCCGCAGACTGCGCCCGAACGTGGTCATCCTTGACATCGGGCTTCCGGGCCTGGACGGCATGGAAGTCATCAAGCGCCTCCAAAGCCTGGAACCGGCCCCCAAGATCATGGTACTGACCGGCCAGGCCACCGACCTGTATGTACGGCGCTGCCTGGATGCCGGCATCGGCGCCTTCGTCACCAAGGACGAGGACCACGAGGCCTTGCTGTTCGCTCTGAAGGCCTTGGTCAAGGGCTACTCGACCTTCCCGCAGATGTCGGTCAACAGCAACTCGCTGGAAAGCGAGCCTATGCGCCTGGCGAGCCTGTCCAACCGGGAAATGGAAGTGCTGAGGCGCCTGTCACGCGGCGAGAACAACAAGAATATCGGCACCTGCATGAACCTCAGTGCCAAGACCATCAGCACCTACCGGGGCCGCATCATGGAAAAGCTCAAGACAGAATCGCTGGTTGAGATGGTCGACCTGGCCAAACGCAACAGCGTCTACTGAGCGCTCGGTGGCAATGCAGCGCCTGCTGGCAAGCGCCCTTCTGGTCATCGGCCTGGCCGGTTCCGGCGCGCTGCTGGCCAATAGCGAACCCCGCCAGTTACTGGCACGCTCGATCAGCGCCACCGCCCCGCTCGCGCTGTCCAGCGAAGAGCGGCAATGGCTCCAGCAGCGCCAACACCTGGTGCTGGGCAGCTCACGGCCCGACTACCCACCGCTGGAAATCAATGTAAGCCAGCGCGACTACGAAGGCCTCAGCGCAGACTACGCAGGCATCATCGCTGAACAGCTGGGCATCAACATCGAAGTCCGACGTTTCGACAGCCGCCACGAAGCCATCGCTGCGCTCCGCGACGGCCGTATCGACCTGCTGGGCAGCTCCAACGCCTTCGAGGCAGCGGATGCTCAGCTCAGCCTCAGTGCGAGCTACGCCGAAGACCTGCCGGTCATCGTCACCCGCGAGGGGCACAGCTTGAAGAACACCCCCGACCTCGCCGGCCTGCGCCTGGCCATGGTCGATCATTACCTGCCGGCCAGCAGCGTCCGCAGCCTGTACCCAAAGGCGCAATTGAGCCTGTATCGCTCGACGCTGGCCGGGCTGGCTGCCGTCGAACTGGGCGAGGCCGACGCCTATCTGGGCGATGCCATCAGTACCGACTTCGCGATTGGCAAGAGTTACCAGGGCACACTGAAGATCGACCACTTCTGCCAGGTCGCCCCTGGTTCGTTTGCCTTTGCCCTGGCCAATGACAACTCGCGCCTGCGTCAGTTGATCGACAAGGCGCTGGCGCGCATCAGCGAAAGCGAACGCCTGAACATCCTGCGCCGCTGGAGCAGTGGCAACACCAGCCTGCTGCTGCAGCGCCACCTCACCGCCCTCACCGCCGAAGAAGAAGCCTGGATCGCCGCCAACCCAAGCGTCAGCGTGCTGGTCAACACCTCGCTGGCACCGCTCACCTTCAACGATACCCAGCACCGCCCCAGCGGCATCACCCTCGACCTGCTCAAGCAGATCTCGCTGCGCACAGGGCTGCATTTCAAGCCGGTCGAAAGCCCGTCGGCACAGGCAATGGTCGAGCGCCTGGCGCGCGGCGATGCGCAGATGATCGGCGCACTGGGCTATAGCACGGACCGTTCGAAAAAACTGCGCTTTACCCGCCCCTACCTGGTCAGCCCGCGGGTGCTGGTCACCCGTGGCGACAATGCATTACCGGCGCAGGCCATGGTGCTGGATGGCCAGCGCATTGCCCTGGTGCGTGGCTCGCCGCAACGGGCCGTGCTGCAACAACGCTACCCAAAGGCCAGGATGGTCGAAGTGGACAACCCGCTCGGCCTGATGGAAGCCGTGGCCAACGGTGCCGCGGACGTCGCCTTGAGCAGCCATATCAATGCCGCCTACTACATCAGCCATGTTTTCAAGGACCGCCTGCGCATTGCCAGCGTGCTCGACGACGACCCGGCCATCGCCGCCTTCGCCGTGGCCGCAGACCAGCCGCAGCTGCAGGCAATCCTCGACAAGGCGCTGCTGAGCATTCCACCCGAAGAACTGGACCAGTTGATCAACCGCTGGCGCATCACCACCATGGTCAGTGACAGCCCTTGGCGCGACTATCGCACCCTGGCCTTGCAGGTACTGGTGCTGTCGGCCTTGCTGCTGGCCGGTGTGGTGTTCTGGAACAGCTACCTGCGCAAGCTGATCAACCAGCGCACCGAGGCCCAGCATGCCCTGCAGGCACAGCTTGCGCTCAGCCGCGGCCTGCTGGAGCAATTGCGCCAGGCCAAGGACGACGCCGAACAGGCCAGCCAGACCAAAAGCACCTTCCTGGCCACCATGAGCCATGAAATCCGTACACCGATGAATGCCGTGATCGGCCTGCTGGAATTGGCCCTGGAAGACAGCCGCGGCGGCCGTTGCGACACCCAGACCTTGCAGACTGCCCACGATTCGGCCATCGGCCTGCTTGAGCTGATCGGCGATATTCTCGACATTTCCCGCATCGAATCCGGGCACATCACCCTGCAGCCGGTGCCCACCAACCTGGTCGAACTGGTACGCGCCACCGTGCGGGTATTCGAAGGCAATGCACGGGCCAAAGGCCTGCACTTGCACAGCGAACTGCCCGCTGCAGCGATCTGGGTTTTGGCGGATCCACTGCGCCTCAAGCAGGTATTGTCCAACCTGATCAGCAATGCCATCAAGTTCACAGACCGCGGTGAAGTCCAGGCAAGCCTGCTGCTGCCCTCGCCCACCGACACTGACAGCCTGGCAGTGGAACTGAACGTGCGAGACACCGGCATCGGCATCAGCCCAGCCGACCAGGCCCGGCTGTTCAACGCCTTCGTCCAGGCCGACGGCCCACGGGCACGCCAGGGCGCCGGCCTGGGGCTGGTCATCAGCCGCACCCTGGCCGAGTTGATGGGCGGTACATTGAACCTGCAGAGCGTCGAAGGCGTTGGCACCAAGGTGCAGGTCAGCCTGCAGTTGCCCGCCTGCGCAGCACCGGTACAGGTCGAACAGCATGAGCCGGTGCTGGAAAACAGCAGCCCGCTGAACATATTGGTAGTCGACGACTACCCCGCCAACCTGCTGCTGCTGGAGCGGCAACTGCATACCTTGGGGCATCGGGTCACGCTGGCGGAGAACGGGGAAATCGCGCTGGCACGCTGGCAGGCCGCGCGCTTCGACCTGGTGATCACCGACTGCAGCATGCCGGTCATGGATGGCCACGAGCTGACCCGCCGCATCCGCAGCTTCGAGGGCGAACGCGGCCTGGCGCCTTGCCGCATTCTCGGTGTCACCGCCAACGCCCAGGCTGAGGAGCGTGCCCGCTGCCTGGCCAGCGGCATGGACGAATGCCTGTTCAAACCCATTGGCCTGCGTACGCTCAAGACCCACCTGCCCCACACTCAATCCCGGCAACAACCGCCAGCGCGGCGCGCCAGCGGGTTCAACCTTGGCGAACTGCGTCACCTGACCCAGGACGACCAGCAACTGACGCGGAATTTGCTGGAACAGCTGACACAAAGCGTCAGCGAAGACCTGGCCACCCTGCGCACACTGGCAGCAGACGCCCCCGGCGAGGCTGTGCGCGCCCTGGCTCACCGGATCAAGGGCGGGGCGAAAATGCTCAAGGTACGCACGGTGGTCAAGGATTGCGAAGCCATCGAGCAGGCCCAGGATCAGGGCCTGCCGACGGTTGACCTGCGCCTGCAATTACAAGCCAGCCTGGAGACCCTGCTGGACGAGCTGGGCGATGCGCTCAATGCAATTGCAGCGTCGAACTGATCTGGCTGATGGCGTTTACCACGTGCCGTGAACCCTGTTGGATTTCCATGATCACGGTGCCAGCCTCGTTGGCCAGCGCAACACCATGGCCGGTACGCTTCAGGCTCGACTGCATGCTGGCCACAGCCAACAGCGAGAGGTCGTGGTTCTGCCGCACCACATCAACGATTTCCAGTGTGGCCTTGCTGGTTCGCGCCGCCAGGTTGCGCACCTCGTCGGCCACCACGGCAAAACCGCGCCCATGTTCACCGGCTCGGGCAGCCTCGATGGCTGCGTTCAAGGCCAGCAGATTGGTCTGGTCGGCGATGCCGCGGATGGTCAGCACGATCTGCCCGATCACATCCGACTGCTTGCTCACCGCATCGATGCTGCGTGCCGCGTCGTTGAGTTCATTGGAAATCTGTTCGATCACCTGCACCGCTTGCTGTACCACCTCGGTGCCCTTGCGCGCGCAGGCATCGGTCTGTACCGAACTGGCATGGGCAGCATCGGCGGCGCTTTGTTGGGTGCTGACCTGGCGGGTGATGTCGCTGGCGAACTTCACCACCTTGTACAGGCGGCCCTTGCTGTCGAAGATCGGGTTGTAGGAAGCCTCCAGGTAGACCGTCTGGCCATGTTTGTCGACGCGCTCGAAACGGTGCGAGTGGTATTCGCCGCGGTTGAGCGAAGCCCAGAACTCGCGGTATTCGGCCGATTCGCGCTCATGCGCCAGGCAGAACAGCCCGTGATGGCGGCCGACCACCTCGTCCAGGCGATAGCCCATGGTGTCGAGGAAGTTCTGGTTGGCCTTGATCACCCGGCCTTGCGGGGTGAATTCGATCACCGCCATGGAGCGGCTGATGGCTTTGAGCAGGCTTTCGCTCTCGTGCTCCTCCATCACCCGCTGGCTGATGTCGGATGCCACCTTTATAACGCTGGTGACCTGGCGCTGCTCGTCCAGTACCGGCATGTAGCTGGCTTCCAGCCAGACTTCGCGGCCGGCCTTGTCGATGCGCTCGAAGGTACCGCTGATGGCCTTGCCCTGCCCCAGTTCACGCCACAGTTGCTGGTACTCGGCGCTCTTCGCGTAGCCAGGGTCGCAGAACAGCCGGTGGTGCTTGCCGCGCAACTCCTCGGCGCTGTAGCCCATGGCCTGGCAGAAGCGCTCATTGGCATCGAGAATTGTGCCGTCGGGGGTGAACTCGATCATTGCCATGGAGCGGCTGATAGCCGCCAGCTTGGCCTGCAAGCTGGCCAAGGCCTGATGACTGCGCTGAATCTCGACCAGATCGGACTTGCGGTGGAAATCGAACATGACGCCGGGCTCCTTTATGCACGGTGTCCTGAGCATAGATCGCCTGGCGTAAGTCGTGGTTCTTGTGGCGCTTGTGAGATCGAGCGCCGCCCGCGCGGCGCTCGCCCCCCTCAGGACAAACTCACGAGCTCTCCCGCACCATCAACTCGAAGCCCAGGTCCTGCTGCGCGTTCGGCACCCGCTTGCCATCGAGCAACGCCAGCAGCGCCTGTGCAGCACCGCGCCCCACGGCGGCCCGAGGCGTGCGAATCGAGGTCAGCCGCGGCACCATGTGCGCCGAAGCCGGCAGGTCGTTGAAACCGACCATCGCCACCTGCCTCGGCACCTCCACCCCTTGGCGCAATGCCTGCAGCACCGCGCCCTGGGCCAGGTCGTCGTTGCAGAAGAAGATGCCGTCGACATCCGGCGCCTGCTGCAGCAGCTGGCTGAACAACGTGCTGCCCAAGGCAATGGAAGAAGGCTCCGGCGCCAGCACTTCCAGCTCGGCAGCCTGCAAGCCGGCCTCGGCCAACGCCTGGCGGAACCCTTCGGCACGCTGCATCACCCGCGGGTCGAGCTGCGCGGCAATGAACGCGAGGCGCTTGCGCCCGCGCTCGATCAGGTGGCGGGCCGCGGCGCGCCCCGCCTGCTGCTGCGAGAAGCCGACCGACAACGCCCCGGCCTCGCCATTCAGTTCCATCATGTGCACACAGGGCACCCCACTGGCCGCCAGCATCTGCCGCGATGCCTCGCTGCGCTCGAAACCGGTCAGCAGCATGCCGCAGGGCTGGTAGGCCAGGTAGTTGCGGATGAGGTTCTCTTCTTCGGCAAGATCATAGTGATAGTTGCCGATCAGTACTTCGAGCCCGCGCGGGCGCATGACCTCATGAATGGCTTCCAGGGTGTCGATGAAGAGCTGGTTGGACAGCGACGGGATCAACACCACCACCGACTGGCTGCGCGCCGAAGCCAGGGCACGGGCCGCCGGGTTGGCCACATAGCCGAGGCTCGCCGCGGCAGCAACGACCTTTTCCACCAGCTCTGGCGCAACCGTGCTGACCCCGCGCAGGGCGCGCGAGGCGGTAATCGGGGAAACCCCGGAAAGCCTGGCCACTTCTGCCAGAGTGGGACGACCTGTGGTGCGGGAGCCGGTGCGGGACATGGATGTTGTAATTTTACTACTTGCAAGGAAAGGGAACGGCCACTAAGGTAGCGCTGTCTCAGGACGCAGGCAATGTAATCTTTGTAGCCGCCGCCGCGCGCTGGCCGCCAAGCGTCCATACTGCGTAAGGACAAGATCAATAACACCGGGGAGGTGACTGTTCGTCGACGACGAGACAGCGCTATCTCACCCGCAGGAGGTACTGATGAATTCTCCCCTGTCCGCCATCGTGGTGATGGGCGTGGCCGGTTGCGGCAAAAGCTGCATCGGTGCTGCCATCGCCGCCCGAAGCGGCGGCCGCCTGATCGAAGGCGACGCTTTCCACTCTGCCGAAAACATCCGCAAGATGAGCGCTGGCATACCCCTCGACGACAGCGACCGTGCCGGCTGGCTGGTGCGTCTTGGCCAGGAACTGCAAGCCACGACCAAGGCCGGGGAACGTCCGATCCTGACCTGTTCCGCGCTCAAGCGCCGCTATCGCGATTCCCTGCGCGATGCCATGCCCGGGCTGGTATTCGTATTCCTCGAACTGTCACCGGCCGAAGCGGAAAAACGCGTGCTGGCCCGCCCCGGGCATTTCATGCCGGCGAGCCTCATCGACAGCCAGTTCGCAGCCCTTGAGCCGCCACACGGCGAACCACTGACCATCGCGCTTGACGCCACCCAGCCCATCGAAGCGCTTGCCGAAGCGGTGGACAGCTGGCTGAAGGGCCGCGGTGAGCCGGGCCTGGCACAAACCGCCTGAACCTGGCGGCTTACCCGGGTTACCCAAGACAGCGCTACCCTGCCCCACGAGCGCAAGCAAAGTTCCAAAAAGCTACGCCAAAACAACGATAAGACCGAGGCCTTCAAACCATGTTCGGACTGGCTACTGATACCTTCCTGCTGCTCGACGCGCTGGTTACCATCGTCGGGCTGATCCTGCTGATCACCCACTTCAAAGTCCACCCCTTCGTCGCCCTGACCATCGCGGCCGGCTTCCTTGGCCTGACCTCCGGCATGCCGGTGGCCAAGGTCATGAAATCGTTCCAGGACGGTTTTGGCGGCGTGCTGGGCTTCGTCGGCATCGTGCTTGCCCTGGGCACCATGCTTGGCAAGCTGATGGCCGACTCCGGGGGGGCCGACCAGATCGCGCAAACCCTCATCCGCGCCTTCGGCAAGAAGAACGTGCACTGGGCAATGATGTTCGCCGCCTTCCTGGTGGGCATTCCGCTGTTCTTCGAGATCGGCTTCGTGCTGCTGATTCCGCTCGTGTTCATCGTCGCCCGGCGCTCTGGCGTGTCACTGATCAAGATCGGCATTCCGCTGCTGGCCGGCCTGTCAGTGGTGCACGGCCTGGTGCCCCCACACCCGGGCCCGCTGCTGGCGATCGGCATCTTCCATGCCGACATCGGCAAGACCATCTTCTATGGCCTGATCGTGGCGCTGCCTACCGCCATCATCGCCGGCCCGCTGTTCGGTAACTTCATTTCCCGCTACATCCCGGGCACCCCATCCCAGGAGCTGATGGACCAGATCGCCAAGGAGTCCGACCAGGGCAACCTGCCGAGCTTCACCATCACCCTGGTCACCGTGCTGCTGCCAGTGGTGCTGATGCTGCTGAAGACCTTTGCCGACGTGGTGCTGCCAGCCGAGCACATCGTGCGTCAGTGGATGGACCTGATCGGCCACCCCATTACCGCCCTGCTCGCTGCCCTGCTGCTGGCCTTCTATACCTTCGGCTCGGCCCGCGGCTTCAACCGCCAGCAGATCATGAAGATGCTCGACCAGAGCCTGGCACCGACTGCGGCGATCGTGCTGATCGTTGGTGCCGGCGGCGGCTTCAAGCAAATGCTGGTAGATACCGGCGTGGGCAACGTGATCGGGCAGATGGCCGTGCAGGCGGAGATTTCGCCGATCATGCTGGCCTGGCTGGTAGCGGCAGTAATCCGCATTGCCACCGGTTCCGCCACGGTCGCCACCATCACCGGCGCGGGCATCGTTGCACCGGTGATCGACCTGGTGCCAGGGGTCAACCGCGAGCTGCTGGTGCTGGCCACCGGCGCCGGCTCGCTGATCCTGTCCCATGTCAACGACGCCGGCTTCTGGCTGGTGAAGCAGTACTTCAACATGACCGTGGCGGAAACCTTCAAGACCTGGAGCATGATGGAGACCATCCTGTCGATCGTCGGCATCATCTTCATCATGTTGCTGTCGCTGGTGGTGTAACCGTTGATCGGGGTAATGGCACCTTGAAGCTTCGGGTAGGGCCGAACAGAAGTATCAACCCTACCCGAAGCAAAGGAGCCTGCCATGCACCGCTCAAGCATCCTTCTGATTGCCCTGCTCGCCGCGCCATTGGCCATGGCTGCCGGCACTGGCCCCACCTACCCCGACGACCCGCACAACCCGGCGCCCAAGCCGGGCGCGGACAGCACCCTCAACCCGATCGAAAAGCCCATGCCGCGGGACACCGACCCACGCATAAAAGGCAACGACCCGGACAGCCCGCCCGCTGAACAGAATGACAACCGGGATTTGCCCGGTATGGATGGCAGTGGCTCGGAAGGTACCGGGCGGCAGGGAGCAGCCGATAATCAGCGTTGATCAATGCCCTCAAATTCCAAAAGTTGCCGCAATCCCTGTAGGAGCGGCCTTGTGTCGCGAAAGGGCTGCAAAGCAGCCCCAGCAATTTCAACTGTTGCGCATCAATCCCGGGGCCGCTTTGCGGTCCTTTCGCGACACAAGGCCGCTCCCACAAATGCCGCTCCCACAGGTGGGGGCCTCACCACTGGCGCTTGTCCGGCCTGGTCAGCCCCAGTTTCTCGATCCGGTAACGCAGCATGTCCCGCGATAGCCCGAGCATGCGCGCCGACTTGGTCACGTTCCAGTCCGTGCGGTCCAGGGTCTTGCATACCAGGTCACGCTCCATGTCCGGCAGGCTGGTGCCGGGCTCGGGTTCGTGGCGAGGCATTTCGAACACCGCAGGCGCCGCCTGTTGCACCAGCGGCTCGTCGATCAGGGTCATGCACAGGTTGAGCTGATGCGCCTGCACCACCTCGTTCGGTGCCAGCAGCACGGTCTGCTCCAGCATGTTGCGCAGTTCGCGCACATTGCCTGGCCAGCTGTAACCGAGCATCAGGTTTTCCGCCTCGGCGGAAAAGCGCAGGTTCGGCTTGCCATAACGCCGGCCATGATGGGCCAGGAAATGCCGCGCCAACAGCAATACGTCCTGCCCGCGGGCATACAGGCGCGGTACCTTCAGGGCAATGATGCGCAGGCGGAAGAACAGGTCGCGGCGGAACTTGCCCTGCTGCACCATCTGCTCCAGGTTGCAGTTGGTGGCGCTGATCACCCGCAGGTCGACCTTGCGCTCCTTCACCGAGCCGATCCGGCGGATAGTGCGGTCTTCCAGCAACTTGAGCAGCTTGGCCTGCAGCACCAGGTCCATCTCGCCAATCTCGTCGAGGAACAAGGTACCGCCATCGGCAGCCTCCACCAGGCCCACCCGGCGTTCCTTGGCATCGGTAAAGGCGCCCTTTTCGTGGCCGAACAGCTCCGCTTCCAGCAGATTGGCCGGAATCGAGGCACAGTTGAACTCGATGAACGGCCCCTTGCTGCGCGAACCATCGAAATGCAGGGCGCGGGCCACCAGTTCCTTGCCGGTACCGGTCTCGCCTTCGATCAGCACCGGTGGCAAATCATCGCTGGCCATGCGCCGCTCGGCATCCAGCACCTGGCGCAGGGTGTGCTTGAGGGTGAGCATCGTCGGTGATTCGCCGATCAACGCCTGCAACCCGGACTTCTGCGCCTCGCGCTCCTGGTAGAACGACAAGGTGCGCTCCATGCGCTCGGCAGCCAGCGCCTTGTCCAGGGTCAGCTTGAGCTCGGCCAGCACCACCGGTTTGCTCAGGTAATGGAAGGCGCCCTCCTTCATTGCCTGCACGGCATCTTCGACATTGCCGTAGCCGGTCATCATGATCACTTTCAGGTCCGGCACTTGCGCCACCAAGGTACGCAGCAGGTCGTGCCCACTCATGCCCGGCAGCGAGTTGTCGGTCAGCACCGCATCGGGCTGGCCCCGCTTGATCTGCTCCAGCGCCAACTCCGCGCTGTGGCAAACGGTGACCTCGAAGCCCTTGAGGCCGAGGTAGGTGCGAATGTTGTCGGCGAGAATTTCATCATCCTCGACTACCAGGATGCTGTGCTCCATGGTCCCCTCCCGCTGCGATATTGAATGTAAGGCTGACGCGGGTTCCTTCCTCTTCGCGGCTGCTCAGGCTGACCGAGCCTCCAAAACGCTCCATGATGCGTTTGACCAGGGCCAGGCCTACGCCGAGGCCACCCTGCTTGGTGGTGTAGAACGGCTTGAACACCATCCGCTCCTGCTGTTGGCTCATGCCCTTGCCGGTATCGGTGAGGACAAATTCGGCACGCTGCCCATCCTGCACATTGACCTGAGCGCGCAGCATGCCGCCTTCGGGCATGGCCTCCAGGGCATTGGAGAACAGGGTGTTGAGAATCTGCGTGAGCTGTAGCGGCTGGCTGGCCACCCATTGTGACCCAGGGCCTTCGTAGCAGAAGCGCACACCGTTGCGTTCGATCTGCTGGGCGAAGGCCAGATGGGTGTCCTCGATGGCCGTCACCAGGTCCACGGCCTCGGCGTCGTCACTGGTCGGGCGCAGCGACACCAGCAGGTCACGCACCCAGCGCGACATGCGATCGACCTGGCTGATGATGTCGGTGATGTTCTTCTGCGCCGCGGGGTTGGCGATTTCCTGGGCCAGTTCGGCGCTGGAGCGGATGTTGGCCAGCGGGTTGCGCAAGCTATGCGCCACTGCCGAGGACATCTCGCCCAATGCCACATAGGTTTCACTGGCCACCAGCCGGTCCTGCTGCAAGTGCAGCAGCTGCGCCGCACGGCGCACGATCCAGAACAGGCCGAAGTAGACCAGCGCCCCGCCCACCAGGGTCGAGGCCCAGATCAGCACATAGCCGCGCTGGATACGCCGGACCAGGTCTTGCGGCTCCTTGTAGATCTCCACCATGGCCAGCACCTGCTCGCCCTGGCTGTCGAAAAGCGGGATGTAGTTCTCGATGAACAGGTAGCGCGGTTCACGCTGGAACTTCTGCTCTTCGCGGTCATCGTCGGCCTGGTGGTAGCTGGCCGACACCGCCTTGCGCGAGCGGAAGGCGCGGTCGAGGTCGCCATCCGCCGCGATGCGCTTGCCGATCAGCTCCCGGTTGGTCGACCAGACGATGGTACGGTCGCGTGCATAGACATTAGCCAGCAAGATGTCCGGCAGGTGCTCGACATGGTCGAGGAACTCGACCCGGGTCGATTCAGCCAGGTCTGGCGTGAACTGCAGGTGCTGCTGGTCCAGGCGCGGGTCAAGCAACTCGCCCATGGTGCTGCCCGGCGGCAACTGCGAATGGCGGACTTCGGCCTGGGCCATGGCCTGGATGAACTGGGCAGTGAGCATGGCATCGCGCTCGACGCTGTCGCGCACCACGAAACGCGTCGACACATAACCCAGCCCGCCTGCCACCGAGGCGATAATCAGCAGGCTGATCACCGAGAACCAGCGCAGCAGGTTGAATTCGCGCAATGGCACGGCCACACCGCTGGCGGTAGTACGGGCCTTGTCTGGCACTTCATTATCCAGCATCTGCATCGCGTGCTTCCCGCGCAGGGCGTCCGTTCAGAAATGCATCAAGGCGACGAACAGTAGCCAATTGATAGCACTCCACTCGTGCAGCCGCAGCTGCCATTTGTCGTGTATTGCGCTCTGCCTGTAATGAAGCAAAAACCCAGCCAGTAACTTTACCTATTGTATTAATCATTACTAATCAACAGGTTACTGAATTTTCCTAAACCAGCCTGGAGGATAATTCCCCATTTTTGGGGATTTTCACCCAAAAATGATAAAAACCTTTATAAACAAGTAGATATGGTCGTTTATTAAAGTCAATAATCACTCCATGACCAGTCGGAAACTCAACGAAACCCGGGTGCCATGGCCTTCACTGCTGCTGAGCCGGACACTGCCCCCGAAGCGTTCCATGATGCGTTTCACCAATACCAACCCCACGCCCAACCCACCCTGCTTGGTGGTGAAGAAAGGCCGGAAGGCCATGCGCTGCTGCTCTTCGTTCATGCCTTTGCCGTTGTCGGACAGGCGCAGAGTCAGGCTGCGCCGGTCATGACGCACCACCTCGACACGCAACCGCCCACCCTGCTCCATCGACTCCAGGGCATTTGCGATCAGGCTGCTGAAAATCTGCCGCAGTAACACCGGGTGCCCCAGCACCTGTACCGCCGGTAACGGGTGCAGGTCCAGGCTCACTCCGCCGCGCGCCAGCGGCACCGCGTAGGTCTGCAGGCTTTCCTGCAATGCCAGCGGCAGATCCACTGCCACTGCCTCATCGTTGAACGGGCGCAATGACTGCAACATCTGACGGATCCACTGCGACATGCGATCGACCTGGCTGATGATGTCATTGACATTGCGCTGCGCCGGGCCATCGTCGAACGCCTGGGCCAGTTCGGCACTGGAACGGATGCTGGCCAGCGGGTTGCGCAGGCTGTGGGCTACCGCCGAGGAGACCTCGCCCAGTGCCACATAGGTTTCGTTGCTGATCAGCCGCTTCTGCTGCACCGACAGCAGGCGCGCGGCGCGGTGCATGATGCCGTACAGGCCGACGTAGACCAGGCCGGCACCGACGGTGATCGCCAGCCAGATCAGGATCAGGCCATGCTCGATGCGCACGATCAGGTCATGGGGCTCCTTGTAGATCTCGACCATCGCCGTGACCTGCTCGCCATCGGCATCGAACAGCGGAATGTAGTTCTCGATGAACAACTGCTTGGGTGGAGTGACGAACTTCTGCTCGGCACGGGCCTGCTCGAAGTTGTGGTAGCTGGCCGAGACTCGCATCTTGTACTCGAAGGCTTGCTCCAGGTCTTCGTCGCCTTCGATCAGCTTGCCGACCAGGGCCGGGTTGCTGGACCAGATCACCGTACGGTCCGGGGCATAGATATTGGCCAGCAGCATGTCGGGCAGGTGAGCGATGTGGTCAAGGAACTCGCCACGCGCCCTGCGCCGAGCGTCCGGGTCGACATCTAGCAGGTTGGCGCGATCGATGCGCGGGTCGAGCAGTTCACCCATGGTGCGCACATTGGGGATCGACACATGGCGCACTTCGGCGTCGGCGATGGAGGTGATGAACTGAGCGGTGAGCAAGGCGTCGCGCTCGATGCTCTCGTCGATGATGAAACGGCTGGAAATCAACCCCAGCCCGACAGCTACCGAGAGGATGATGGCCAGACTGACCCAGGCGTACCAGCGCAGGAGGTTGAACGGCTTGCGTGGGGTGGCCAGTTCGATACCGGCGGGTAATTCAATGGCGTCGGAACGAGGGGCGATGTCCATGGCGGACTCCACAACTGGGCACCTTCAGAAGGTTATAGCCCAGAGTTGGGGAAACCATCGGGTCGGCTTGGTGGCATCCGCCGAAGGGTATTGTTTCTACCCTAGTGGGGTGCCTGCAGCTGCCGGCGCTCACACAGGGAGGTTGCAAAGGCTAATCACCCGTCAACCCCTGCAACTTGCGGTACTCCCGCAGCACATTGGGCACATAGCGCCGGGTCTCGGCGAACGGCGGTACCGCGCCACGGCGCAGCACAGCTTCGGGGCCGGCGTTGTAGGCCGCCACGGCCAGGGTGATGTCATTGTCGAACAGGTTGAGCATGCGCTTGAGGTAGCGGGCCCCGCCCTGCACGTTGTCCTCCGGGTCCAGGCGGTTTTCCACGCCCATCTCCCGAGCGGTATCCGGCATCAGTTGCATCAGCCCCACCGCGCCCGCCGGCGAACGGGCCTTGGGGTTGTAGCCGGACTCGGCCTTGATCACCGCATGCAGCAACGCCGGGGGTATATCGTGGGTGCGCGCCGCGGCGGCGACCAGCTTGGCGTAGGGGCGGCCGGTGATCAGTTGCGCGTTGGCCGGGCCGGCCTGGGCCTTCGTCTCGCTGATCACCGTTTCGTAGAGGCGCCCGGGTCGATGGACGTTGGTCAGTATGTAGCTGCCTTTGGCGTCGATGGAAATGTACACATCGGCCTGGGCAGCACCTGCCACCAGCCAGATCAAACCGAGAATGAGTCCACGCATGTCGGTCGCCTCTTCGTGGTACCCCCGATGTTGGGGGATATACCCCGGAAAACCCGGGGTCGAGGACCACGACGCAAGCACTGTGCCGCTTTGCATGCCGCGTGGTGCAAGGCGCCAGCGCCGGCGTGCACGGCTGTTGCATGGAGCCTGCAAAAGCTTGTCCCCATGCAGCGGAGGGCTTCACCATGCAGCGCAGAACCAACCCTCAACTTGGCTTCACCCTGCTCGAACTCCTGGTGGTTTTGGTGGTGCTCGGCCTGTTGGCCGGTATCGTCGCCCCCAAGTACTTCAGCCAACTCGGCCGCTCCGAGGCCAAGGTAGCGCGGGCGCAGATAGAGGGGCTGAGCAAGGCCCTGGACCTTTACCGCCTCGAAGTCGGCCACTACCCCAGCAGCGAGCAAGGCCTGCAGGCCCTGGTGATCGCCCCCAGTGGCGAAGCGCGCTGGACCGGCCCGTACCTGCAGAAGGCCGTGCCGCAAGACCCGTGGGGCCGCGCGTACATCTACCGGCAACCCGGCGAGAATGGCGGTGAATACGACCTGCTGTCGATGGGCAAGGATGGCCAGCCCGGCGGCGACGGGGAAAACGCCGAAATCACCAGTTGGCAGTAGGGAGAACGGCCATGCGCTACAGCCTCAAGGCCCTGGGCAGGCAGGGTGTGGTGCAGTTGCAGATCGACGCCGAGGACGCCGACCAGGCCCGCCGCCAGGCCGAGGACCAGGGCCTGCGCGTGCTCAGCCTGCGTGGCCATGGCGGCGCCTTGCGCGGCATGGCCTGGCGCCGCGAAGCAAGCTTTGACCTGGTGCTGTTCAGCCAGGAACTTTCCACCCTGCTCAACGCCGGCCTGCCGCTGATCGACGCGCTGGAAAGCCTGGCGGAAAAGGCCCCCGCAGCGGCAACGCGCAAAGTGCTCGCCGAACTGGTCCGCCAACTGTACGAAGGCCGCTCGCTGTCCCAGGCCCTGGGCCAGCAGCCACGGGTGTTCCCGCCGCTGTACGTGGCGCTGGTGCAGTCCAGCGAGCGTACCGGCGCGCTGGGTGACGCCCTCGCCCGCTACATCAGCTACCGCCAGCGCCTGGACCTGGTACGGCAGAAGCTGGTGGGCGCCTCGGTGTACCCGTTGCTGCTGTTGCTGGTGGGCGGTGGCGTGGTGCTTTTCCTGCTTGGCTACGTGGTGCCGCGCTTCAGCCAGGTATTCGAGGGCATGGGCGCCGAGTTGCCCTGGCTGTCTCGGTTGCTGATGCAGATCGGCCTGTTCCTGCACGCCCAGCAACTGCCGCTGGCGTTGGGCACCCTAGGTGCGGTCACGGCGCTGTGGCTGCTGCGCCGTCAACCACGGGTGCGGCGCTGGGCGGCCTGCCAGCTGCGGCGCCTGCCAGCACTGCACCAACGCCTGATGATGTACGAACTGGCACGCTTCTACCGCTCGTTGGGCATCCTGCTGCAAGGCGGTATCCCCATCCTCACCGCCATGGGCATGGCCCGCGGCCTGCTCGGCAGCGCGGCGGCCCAGGGCCTGGAGCACGCCAGCCAGCGGGTCGGCGAAGGGTTGCCGCTTTCCGACGCGCTGGAAGCCGGGCAACTGGTCACGCCGGTATCGCTGCGCCTGCTGCGGGCCGGCGAGCAGTCCGGCAACCTGGGCGAGATGCTGGAGCGCTGCGCCGACTTTCATGACCAGGAAATCGGCCGCTGGGTAGAGTGGTTCGTCAAACTGTTCGAACCACTGCTGATGACCTTCATCGGCCTTCTGATCGGCCTGATCGTGATCCTGATGTACATGCCGATCTTCGAACTGGCCTCGAGCATTCACTGAATGGCCAGCCCCAGGCTTTCGCGCAGGGTGGTGCCCTCGTAGGCAGTGCGATATACCCCGCGCTCCCGCAGCAGCGGCACCACTTGCTCGGTAAAACGGCGGAACTGCCCGGGGTGGCGTGTGCTTACCGCCAGCGCCGAGAGCAGGGTCAGCGGCTCCAGGCGGTTGAGGTAATGGGGCGGCGAACCGGGGGTGATGTACTGGCTGTCGACGATGAACATCAGGTCGAATAACGCCGCCTCTGCCTGGCGGGCGATGTCGATGTACCAGTCGATGTTGACGCTGGCGTCGGCAGGCAGCTCCGGGTCGAGCCACTGGTTGTGCCGGCCGGGGCCGCCGCAGCCCATGGTCAGGGCACCGAGCTTGATCTTGCGGGTGGTCATGGGTATTCCTCGGAAACGGTGGTGGCTGTGCCGGCCTCTTCGCGGGGAAACCCGCTCCCACCGGAACTGCGCAGTGTTCGAGTGCTGCACTGCCCTTGTGGGAGCGGGTTCACCCGCGAAAGGGCCAGTAAAGGGGTAATCGCTGGCAGGTAGCAGTGCTGGACGGTTTGTCAGCGGCAGACTTCAGAGCAGCCGGCGAGTGGCAGGCGCCGCAGCCGGCGTTGCCAGCGGTGACCGAAATCGATGTCGAGCAGCCTGCTGGCGCGCTTTGCGGCGCTGGACTTGCAGGCACTGACGCAAACCCCGGTGTACGTGCTGGACGGTGGCACGGCGCGCTGGATTGCAGCGGGCAAGGCGCTGGAGAGCCGCGAAACGCGCTTGGTCGTGGCGCGTACCGACCGTTATCGCCGGCCTTATGAAGGGACGGACAACCCGCGTGAAGCGATGCAGGGGTATCTGGACTGGGAATTCGGCTGGATTGCCCAGCTGGAGCGCGATGGCACCCATGGGTTCCGCGTATCGAGCTGACATTGCCGGGGGCGCGTTGCGCCCCTTTCGCGACACAAGGCCGCTCCTACAGGGGAACGCGTAAGCTGTAGGAGCGGCCTTGTGTCGCGATGGGCTGCAACGCAGCCCCAGAAATCCCAACCATGCCGCAAATCGATGAACGACCCACAGATATCATTCATCGTGATAATAACCTTCGCCCCGTTCGATTCGTGCATCACGCGCAAGACACTCACACTCCGCCCACTACTAATACATTGGCGGAGTTCTCCATGGAACAATCACTCAAACCCTTGCGCTTTCCCCTCGCTGCCTTGGCAGTGGTGGTGATCAGCGCTTGCGGTCGAACCCCCGACGCCGTGCAGGCTCCCGCGGCGCCGAAGGTCAGCGTGGCCAAGGTGATCGAGCAACCGATCAATGAATGGGACGAGTTCACCGGCCGCCTCGAAGCACCGGAAACCGTCGAGGTACGCCCACGGGTCTCCGGCCAGATCGACCTGGTGGCCTTCACTGAAGGCGCCCAGGTCAAGAAAGGTGACCTGCTGTTCCAGATCGACCCACGCCCGTTCCAGGCAGAGGTCCGCCGCCTCGAAGCCCAGCTTCAGCAAGCCAAGGCCACTGCCATCCGCAGCGCCAACGAAGCCCGCCGTGGTGAACGCCTGCGTGACAGCAACGCCATTTCCGCAGAGCTGGCCGAATCGCGTAGCAGCGCCGCCGCCGAAGCCCGCGCCGGGGTTGACGCGATCCAGGCGCAGCTCGACCTGGCACGCCTGAACCTCAGCTTCACCCGTGTCACCGCGCCCATCAGCGGCCGCGTCAGCCGCGCCCAGTTCACCGCCGGCAACATCGTTACCGCCGATGTCACCCCACTGACCAGCGTGGTCTCCACCGACAAGGTCTACGCCTACTTCGACGCCGACGAGCGCGTGTACCTCAAGTACACCCAGCTGGCCCGCGAAGGCCAGCGCGGCCAGAGCACCCCGGTGTACCTGGGCCTGACCAACGAAACCGGCAACCCGCACCTGGGCCAGATGAACTTCGTCGACAACCAGGTCAACCCGCGCACCGGCACCATCCGTGGCCGTGCGGTGTTCGACAACAGCGACGGCCAGTTCACCCCTGGCCTGTATGCACGCCTGAAGCTGGTAGGCAGCGCCCAGTACCAGGCCGTGCTGATCAACGACGAAGCCGTCGGCACCGACCTTGGCAAGAAGTTCGTGCTGGTCATGGACAAGGACAACAAGGCCGCCTACCGCGCCGTGGAGCTGGGGCCGAAGCTGGAGGGCCTGCGCATCGTGCGCAGTGGCCTGGGCAAGGACGACCGCATCGTGGTCAAGGGCCTGCAACGCGTACGCCCTGGCTCACCGGTCACCCCGGAAGAGACACCGATGGCCAGCGAACAGACCCTCGCCGCCCTCGCCCAGCAGCGCCAGGCCCTGGAGGCCAGCAACCCGGCGCCTAAGGTGGCGGGCAACAACGTGAAAGTCGCCAGCGCCCAGGCGCCACGCGGTTAAGGGACCACACCGATGAACTTCTCGAAATTCTTCATTACCCGGCCAATCTTCGCCGCGGTGCTGTCGCTGGTGCTGCTGATCGCGGGTTCCATCTCGCTGTTCCAGCTGCCGATCAGCGAATACCCCGAAGTGGTGCCGCCCACCGTGGTGGTGCGCGCCAACTTCCCCGGCGCCAACCCCAAGGTCATCGGCGAAACCGTCGCCGCGCCACTGGAGCAGGCGATTACCGGCGTGGAGAACATGCTGTACATGTCTTCCCAGTCCACCGCTGACGGCAAGCTGACGCTGACCATCACCTTCGCTCTGGGCACCGACCTGGACAACGCCCAGGTGCAGGTGCAGAACCGCGTCACCCGTACCCAGCCCAAGCTGCCCGAGGAAGTGACCCGCATTGGTATCACGGTCGACAAGGCCTCGCCCGACCTGACCATGGTCGTGCACCTGACCTCGCCGGACAACCGCTACGACATGCTCTACCTGTCCAACTACGCCATCCTCAACATCAAGGACGAGCTGGCGCGCCTGGGCGGCGTGGGCGATGTGCAGCTGTTCGGCATGGGCGACTACTCGCTGCGCGTGTGGCTGGACCCGAACAAGACCGCTTCGCGCAACCTCACCGCCAGTGATGTGGTGGCTGCAATCCGCGAGCAGAACCGCCAGGTGGCCGCCGGCCAGCTGGGCGCCCCACCCGCCCCCGGTTCGACCAGCTTCCAGCTGTCGATCAACACCCAGGGTCGCCTGGTCAATGAGGAAGAGTTCGAGAACATCATCATCCGCGCCGGTGCCGATGGCGAAATCACCCGCCTGAAGGACATCGCCCGGGTCGAACTCGGCTCCAGCCAGTACGCCCTGCGTTCGCTGCTGAACAACCAGCCGGCGGTGGCCATCCCGATCTTCCAGCGCCCAGGCTCCAACGCCATCGAGATCTCCGACGAAGTGCGGGCGAAGATGGCCGAGCTGAAGAAGGACTTCCCCGAGGGCATGGACTACAGCATCGTCTATGACCCGACCGTGTTCGTTCGCGGCTCCATCGAGGCCGTGGTGCATACCCTTTTCGAAGCGCTGGTGCTGGTGGTGCTGGTCGTCATCCTGTTCCTGCAGACCTGGCGTGCCTCGATCATCCCGCTGATGGCCGTGCCGGTATCGCTGATCGGTACCTTCGCCGTGATGCACCTGTTCGGCTTCTCGCTCAACGCGCTGTCATTGTTCGGCCTGGTCCTGGCCATCGGTATCGTGGTGGACGATGCCATCGTCGTGGTGGAGAACGTCGAGCGCAACATCGGCCTGGGCCTGAAACCGCTGGAAGCCACGCAAAAGGCCATGGGCGAAGTGACCGGCCCGATCATCGCCACCGCCCTGGTGCTGTGCGCGGTGTTCGTACCTGCTGCGTTCATTTCCGGCCTCACCGGGCAGTTCTACAAGCAGTTCGCCCTGACCATCGCGATCTCGACCGTGATCTCGGCGTTCAACTCGCTGACCCTGTCGCCGGCCCTGGCTGCCGTGCTGCTGAAGGACCACCATGCGCCCAAGGACCGTTTCTCGCGGTTCCTGGAAAAACTGTTGGGCAGCTGGCTGTTCGCCCCGTTCAACCGCTTCTTCGACCGCGCTTCCAGCCGCTACGTCGGCGGCGTGCGTCGGGTCATCCGCTCCAGCGGCATCGCCCTGTTCGTCTATGCCGGCCTGATGGGCCTGACCTACCTCGGCTTCTCGTCCACCCCGACCGGTTTCGTGCCGGCCCAGGACAAGCAGTACCTGGTGGCGTTCGCCCAGTTGCCTGACGCGGCCAGCCTCGATCGCACCGAAGCGGTGATCAAGCGCATGAGCGAAATCGCCCTGAAGCAGCCTGGCGTGGCCGACTCGGTAGCCTTCCCAGGCCTGTCGATCAACGGTTTCACCAACAGCCCGAACAGCGGCATCGTGTTCACCCCGCTCAAGCCGTTCGACGAGCGCAAGGACCCGAGCCAGTCGGCGGCGGCCATCGCGGCTGCGCTGAATGCCCAGTTCGCCGACATCCAGGACGCCTACATCGCGATCTTCCCGCCACCGCCGGTACAAGGCCTGGGCACCATCGGCGGCTTCCGTCTGCAGATCGAAGACCGTGGCAACCTGGGCTACGAGGCGCTGTACAAGGAAACCCAGAACATCATCGCCAAGAGCCACAACGTGCCGGAACTGGCGGGCCTGTTCACCAGCTACCAGGTCAACGTGCCGCAGGTCGATGCCGCCATCGACCGGGAAAAGGCCAAGACCCACGGCGTGGCGATCACCGACATCTTCGACACCCTGCAGGTCTACCTGGGCTCGCTGTACACCAACGACTTCAACCGCTTTGGCCGTACCTATCAGGTCAACGTCCAGGCCGAGCAGCAGTTCCGCCTCGATGCCGAGCAGATCGGCCAGCTGAAAGTGCGCAACAACCTCGGCGAGATGATCCCGCTGGCGACCTTCCTCAAGGTCAGCGACACCTCCGGGCCTGACCGGGTGATGCACTACAACGGTTTCATCACCGCCGAGATCAACGGCGCCGCGGCACCGGGCTACAGCTCCGGCCAGGCTGAAGCTGCCATCGAGAAGCTGCTGAAGGAGGAACTGCCCAACGGCATGACCTTCGAGTGGACCGACCTGACCTACCAGCAGATCCTTTCGGGCAATACCGCGCTGTTCGTGTTCCCGCTGTGCGTGCTGCTGGCCTTCCTGGTGCTTGCCGCCCAGTACGAAAGCTGGAGCCTGCCGCTGGCAGTGATCCTGATCGTGCCGATGACCCTGTTGTCGGCCATCACCGGGGTGATCGTGTCGGGGGGTGACAACAACATCTTCACCCAGATCGGCCTGATCGTACTGGTGGGCCTGGCGTGCAAGAACGCGATCCTGATCGTCGAGTTCGCCAAGGACGAACAGGCCAAGGGGCTCGACCCGCTGGCTGCGGTACTGGAAGCCTGCCGCCTGCGCCTGCGGCCGATCCTGATGACCTCGATCGCCTTCATCATGGGTGTGGTTCCACTGGTGTTCAGCTCCGGTGCAGGTTCTGAAATGCGCCATGCCATGGGTGTGGCGGTGTTCTCGGGAATGATCGGGGTTACCGTGTTCGGCCTGTTCCTGACCCCGGTGTTCTTCTTCCTGATTCGCCGTTTCGTCGAGCGTCGCCAGGCCCGCAAGGCCGAACGCGCCCAATCGCTGGAGAGCCATGCATGAACCTGCTCAAACCCTTGACCCCGAGCTTGCTGGCGCTCGCCCTGGCGGCCTGTGCAGTAGGCCCGGACTACCAGGCACCGGCCACCGAGCCCGCGCAGCTGGCCAGCGACATACAGGCCAAGGCCTACGACCGTAGCCGTTTCGAAAGCCTGTGGTGGAGGCAGTTCGACGACCCGGTACTGAACCAGCTGGTACAGGCTTCGCTGGACGGCAACCGTGACCTGCGCGTGGCCTTCGCCCGCCTGAAGTCAGCCCGTTCGATCCGTGAGGACGCCGAGAACGATCAGTTCCCGGTGGTCACCAGCCGCGCCAGCAGCGACATTGGCAAGGGCCAGGTCCCCGGCCAGACCACGCAACGGGTGAACAGCGAGCGCTACGACCTGGGCCTGGACATGGCCTGGGAGCTTGACCTGTTCGGCCGCATCCAACGCCAGATCGAAGCCAGCGAAGCCCAGGAAGCGGTAGCCGCGGCCGACCTTCAGCAGCTGCAGGTCAGCCTGATCGCCGAGCTGGTCGATGCCTACGGCCAGCTGCGCGGCGCGCAATTACGCGAGAAGATCGCCCTGGCCAACCTCAAGACCCAGCAGGAATCGCGCGCCATCACTGAAACCCTGCGCGATGCCGGCGTGGGCAACGATCTTGACGTGGTGCGCGCCGACGCGCGCCTGGCCGGGGTCGAAGCCACCGTGCCGCAGTTGCAGGCGGAACAGGCGCGGGCCCGGCATCGCATCGCCACCCTGCTCGGCCAGCGCCCCGAGGCGCTCAGCGTCGACCTGTCGCCCAAGGCCCTGCCGGCCATCGCCAAGGCGCTACCGGTGGGTGACCCGGGAGAACTGCTGCGCCGCCGCCCGGATATCCGCAGCGCCGAACGCCAGCTGGCGGCTGCCACCGCCAACGTCGGCGTGGCCACGGCCGACCTGTTCCCGCGTGTCAGCCTCAGCGGCTTCCTCGGCTTTACCGCAGCCCGAGGCTCGCAGATCGGCTCCTCGGCAGCCAATGCCTGGGCGCTGGGCCCGAGCATCACCTGGGCCGCCTTCGACCTGGGCAGCGTGCGCGCCCGCCTGCGCGGTGCCAAGGCCGATGCCGAAGGGGCACTGGCCAACTATGAACAGCAGGTGTTGCTGGCCCTGGAAGAATCGGCCAACGCCTTCAGCGACTACGACAAGACCCAGCAGCGGCTGTTGTCGCTGATGCGCCAGAGCGATGCCAGCCGCAAGGCGGCGGAACTGGCCTCGATTCGTTATCGCGAGGGTACGGTGGACTACCTGGTGCTGCTCGATGCCGAGCGTGAGCGGCTGAGCGCAGAAGATGCGCAGGCCCAGGGCGAGGTCGAGCTGTACCGCGGCATCGTCTCCATCTACAAGGCCCTGGGCGGCGGCTGGCAACCGGAGACTGTAGCCAGCGCGCGCTGATACACCCGTTTCAACGGCTCCTTTGGTTGGTTCCTCCCCCAACCGTTTGCCCCGCAGGCCTTGGTTTGCGGGGCTTTTTTATGTTTTTTTGGGGGTGTTCGCCACGACATCATCGTTGTCGTTGAGATCGAGCGCCGCCGCATAACCCGAGACAAGCACCTGTCAGCCCTCACTCGGTTGCAATTACCCCCCGGCTAGCCCAAGCTCTGCCCTTCCCGCCGCCACGGATCGTCCGATGCCCAGACGCAACCGCTACCTGATCGCCCTGCTGCTGTTGATCCTGGTATCGGCCCTGTTCGGCTACCTGTGGCGCGACACTCCGCCAGCCCCGCCAACCCTGCCTGCGCACAGCTACGCCAAGGCCCTGCGCCAGGCGCATGACGGCCAACCCGGCGCCGCACGGGTGCTGTACCAACAATTGCAGCGCACCGACCTGCCACCCATCCGCCGGGCGGCCTTGTATGCCGAACTGCCCAACTACCCTTCGCCCCAGGCATTGAAACTCGCTCGCCAGGACCTGGAACATGCCGACCCGCTGGTGCGCCGTGCAGCCATTGCCGGCATCCGCCGCCTGCTGCCGGCGGCGCAGCGCAGCCTGGTACTCGGCCCGCTGCTGGATGACGACGAGCAAAGCGTGCGCTTTGCTGCGGTCGATGCCCTGCTCGGCCTTGCCCCGGATGACATCGGCCTGTATTTCGGCCCGCTGCAGGTCGCCCTGGAGCAATACCAGCAGGCCCTGGAGCAACAACCCGAAGACGCCGACGCCCAGGTCCACCTGGCACGCCTGTACCTGCACGAAAACGACTACACCCTGGCCGCCACCGCCCTGCAACGAGCCCTGACGGTAGCGCCAGGCAACCTCGACGCACTGGCCACCCAGGTACGCCTGCTGGAACGCCAGGGCCATCACGACGCCTCGCGCCAGGTACTGGGCAAAGCCCTGGCGCTGAGCCCCGACTCGGCCTTTCTGCAGTACGAGCTGGGGCTCTGGTTGAACCGCCACGAGCAGCGCGAATACGCCTTGCTGGCCTTGTCCCGCGCCGTCGAACTGGACCCGGACAACGCCGACTACCGCTATACACTGGCGGTCACCCTGCATGAGCTGGAACAACTCGACGCCGCGCAAAAGCAACTGGAAACCGTGCTCAGCCGCCAGCCTGCCAATCGCCGGGCACGGGTGTTGCTGATCCAGTACTGGAAGGAGTCCGGCCAGTTGCAGAATGTGCAAGTGCTGCTGGCCGAGCTGGAGCGGCAGAACCCGGACGACCCGGTGCTGCAACAGGGGCTGTAGGCAACGTCCGAAAATTTGTTGAACCCCTGGGGCTGTGCCTTGGTCCAGTGGATATCAGACCACCCTGCAGGAGAGTCGTTTTGGCCAGGTCGTTGGCGCTGGACGAACGTGCATTGATCCTGGCGCCCCCGCCAATAGCCGCAGATACTGCTCGCCTGCTCGCTTCAGCAGGCATCGACAGCCTCTGCGCGGTCGATCTGGCCAACCTGCGGAGCTGCCTGGCCCAAGGCGCGGGCCTGGCGATCATTGCCGAACAAGTGTTCAAGCACGGCCCAAGCGCGTTGCTGCAGGCATTCATCGACCAACAACCGTGCTGGTCGGACCTGCCCATCGTGCTGCTCGGTCAAGGGAGCCAAACGACCATGGGTTCGGCCAACTACCCGGTGGGCAACCTGATAATGCTGGCCGCACCGTTCGAAAACGCCCAGCTGCTGCAGACGACCCAATCCGCCCTGCGCAACCGGCGCCGCCAGTACCTGGCACGCAACCAGCTTCTGGACCTGCAGCAACGTCTTGACGCCCAGGCCGCAACTCCCGGCGAAGACCAGCAGCGCAGCGAGTTCGCACGCAACCAGACGCGCAAGATGGAGGCCATCGGCCAACTGGCCGGGGGCGTCGCCCATGACTTCAACAACCTGCTCACCAGCATCGGCGGCAGCTTTGAGCTGATCGACCGGCGCTTGCGCCAGGGCCGCAGCGATGGCCTGGACAACGTGCTGCGCATGGGCCGCGAGGCGGTGTCACGCGCCGCCCGCCTGACTCACCGCCTGCTGGCCTTCTCTTCCCGGCAATCGCTGCACAGCCAGCAGGTCGACCTGCACAACCTGCTTCAGGCAAAGCGCCTGAAGGCTTGCATGACCCCGGCCGTTACCCTGCACGTGCAAATCGCCAAGGGCCTGTGGTCGGTCGAAGCCGATGACCAGCAATTGCAGGAAGCCCTCGGCAACCTGCTGCTCAACGCCTGCGAAGCCATGCCCAATGGCGGCCAGCTGCGCATCGAGGCAAGTAACCAGCACATCGGCGCCGGGCAGTTCGCCGGCGGTGCCCTGTGCGCCGGCGACTATGTACGCCTGCGAATCGTCGATGACGGCCAGGGCATGGCGCAAAGCACGCTGGAGCATGCCTTCGAGCCGTTCTTCAGCACCAAGGCGATCGGCCAGGGCATCGGCCTGGGCCTTTCCATGGTGTACGGTTTCAGCAAGCAATCCCACGGCCATGTCACCCTGCACAGCCAGATTGGCCAAGGGACCCGGGTAGACCTGTACCTGCCACGCCATGTCGACCAGGGCCTGGCGCCGGACAAACCCGTGCAGCCCGTGCGAGGCTACCAGGGCCATCACGTGCTGGTGGTCGAGGACGACCCGCATGTGCGCCAATTGCTGTGCCAGGCGCTGCGCGAGGATGGCTTTGCCTGCCACAGTGCTGCAGACGCCAATGAGGGCCTGAAGGTACTGCGTTCGACACAGCCGGTGGACCTACTGGTCAGCGATGTCGGCTTGCCCGGCATGAATGGCCGCCAGCTTGCCGAGATTGCACGCAACCTGCGCCCACGTTTGCCAGTGCTGTTCATCACCGGCTACGCGGAAACGGCCATGGCCCGCGAGGGGTTCCTGGAGGCGGGAATGCACCTGATCTGCAAGCCCTTCGAGCTGAAGCAACTGCAGGCCCAGGTGACCCAGATACTGGGCAAGCCCTGAACCACATCACTCCTTGAGCATGCGTAGCGCCTCATCCACCAAGTCCGCCAGCGGGAACGGCTTGTTCATCAATGCGGTGCCCGGCTGCTCGAGCAACTGCGCTTCGATCGGCTGACCGGCATAGCCGGTGATGAACAGGATCTTCTGCAACGGCAGCTGCATGCGCATGGCCTTGGCCACCTGGCGGCCGCTGAAACCGCCTGGCAAGCCGATGTCGGTGATTACCAGGTCGAACGGACCGTCATGGCGGAAGCGTTCCAGCGCACTATTGGCGTCGCCCACATCAATGACCTCGAAACCACGCTCGGTCAGGTACTCGCGCATCACCGCACGCAAACCGAGTTCGTCATCGACCAGCAACAGGCGCTGTCCCACGGCCATGCGCTGGGAGCGCTGTACCAGCGCGGGCGCCTCGGGTACCGGGTCATGACACCTTGGGAAAAGCATGCAGACCTTGGTGCCCTGGCTCGGCTCCGACTCGATCCAGGCGTAGCCCCCCGACTGGCCGACAAACCCATATACCATCGACAAGCCAAGCCCTGAGCCGCGCCCGACCGGCTTGGTTGTGAAGAACGGTTCAAAGGCCCTGGCAATGTCCACCGCCGCCATGCCGTGGCCATCATCCTCCACTTGCAAGGCCACGTAGTCGCCCGGCGGCAGTCCGCCCTCATCCGGGAAACATGTCGTCAGCCGCTGGTTGACGCTGCGCAGCGTGACATTGCCGCGATCAAGGCACGCTTCACGGGCGTTCGTGCAAAGATTGATCAAGGCATTTTCAAGCTGGGAAACATCAAGGTTCACCGCCCACGGCGTGACATCCAGCTGCCAATGCAACCGCATCTCCGAGCCCAGCGTGCTGCGCAGCAGTGGTTCGCTCAATCGCAATTGCCGGTTGAGGTCCAACGGCCTGGGCGCCAAAGGTTGATGGCGGGAAAACGCCAGCAGGCGATGGGTCAGCTCCATGGCACGCTGCACCGAATCACGCGCCACCTCGACATAGGTCTCTACCCGCTCCAGCCGTCCTTCCTGCAGGCGCCGTTGCAGCAACTCCAGGCTGCCGCCGATGCCGGACAACAAGTTGTTCAGCTCGTGGCCCATGCCCCCGGCCAACTGGCCAACCACCTCCAAGCGCTCGTTGTTGCGCATCAGGGCTTCGGATTGACGCGCGGCCTCTTCACGTTCCTCGGTGATGTCGCGGCCAACGGCAGTCAGTTGGCTGCCATCGAACCGTGCGCTCCAGCGAAAACAGTGGTAATGGCCATCGCGGTGGCGCAGGCGCGTTTCTATCTGCTCGGCATTGTGGTATTGCAGGCACCCGGTAACGGCCACCTCAACCTCTGCACGATCCGCCGGATGCACCAGATCCAGTACCGGAATATCCCGTACCTCCTCCTCGGCCCAGCCCAGAATGCGGTACCAGGCAGGGTTGGCGGCCTGCACCTTCAACTCGGGCGAAACCGTCATCATTGCATCACGCGACAATTGCCAGAACTGCTCGCGCTCTACCAGGTGTCGCTCGACCTGCCGCTCGAAGCCTTGCACCTGCTCGCGCCAATGGCGGTGCGCCTCGACGCTGGCCGTGGTCTCGATCACCGCGTGCAGAAACCCTGCCACGCTGCCCAGTTCGTCGCGCAACGGTGTGTAGCCGAACGCACACCGCAACGGCTCCCCGCCTTCGCCACAGGCAATACGCAGTGGTAGGTCCTCGACAAAGCTCGAGCGCCCTTCGAGCGCCTTGAACACGCAGGGCCCCATCGTCGGCCATACATCGCTCCACAGCACATCGAAGGCCATGCCCAATGCATCCGGGGCAACCGGCCGCAACGCCAGGTAGCCTTCATTGTGGACCACACTGAGGTCTGGCCCCCAGACCACGGCACACGGGAACGGTGACAGGTGCATCATGTCGACTGCAATGCGCAACGAGGCCGACCAGCGCGGCAGCGGCCCTAGCGATGTACACCCCCAGTCGAACCGTGCAATACGTTCGCCCATGGTGTCGACCGGTGCCAGCACGGGCGCCTGCAGGATGACCATCGACGCAGGCTCGCGCAGCGTACCATTTTCGACCACTATCGTGACTCCAGCATGGTTCAAGTACGGGGGCCCCCGTAGATGTGATTCACGTTAGCACAACACACGCCACGCAATATGGCGTCCTGGCGTCTGAGAGCTATGCTCATTAGGTTTTCCCTCGGGCCAGGGAGCAACGGCCCATTCAGGTTGCCGACGGGAGCGTGGTCATGAGCAAGAAAATGCTGGTGGTGCTGACCAATACAGCCAAGTATCCGGCCCTCAAGCGGGCAACCGGCTTGTGGCTTGGGGAAGCGGTGCACTTTGTCGAAAAAGTCGAGAAAGCCGGCTATACGGTCGATTATGTCAGCCCGCTGGGCGGCTACGTACCCGTCGACCCGCATAGCCTGCAAATGGCTCCCGACCTGGACTGGCAGTGGTATGACGACAAGCGCTTCATGACCTGCCTGGGCAACACCTTGAGCCCTGGCCAGGTGAAGGTCGAAGAGTACCGCGTCATCTACTACACCGGCGGGCATGGAGTAATGTATGACTTCCCCGACAACCAGCCGCTGCAAGACCTGGCGCGCCGGGTCTACGAGAACAACGGCATAGTCGCAGCGGTCTGCCATGGCGTTGTCGGGCTGCTGAACATCAAGCTCAGCGACAACAGCCTGTTGCTCAAGGACCGTAAGGTGACCGGCTTCTCCAATATCGAGGAGAAGCTCGTCGAACTGGACAAGGTGGTCCCCTTCCTGACCGAAAACGAACTGGGCGCCCGCGGCGGTATCTACAGCAAGCATGATGACCCGTGGCAGCCGTTCGTGGTGGCCGATGATCGGCTGATCACCGGGCAGAACCCTGCCTCCACGGCCCTGCTGGCCGAAAAGGTGCTCGCCAGACTGAAGGGAGGCTGACAGCGAGGTTCTGCTTTTCTGTAAAACCGCAACCCTTTTGGCCTACAGCCGGAGTGTCATCAAGCACATAGGATCAGCGCTGACCTGTTCAACCCGAACAGCAAGGTTCAACGGAGCGGCGGTCCTATGGCAGCAATACCAAGTCTCGGCATCAACTGGCGGAAACTACTGTTTATAGTGTCCATCGGCTCAATACCGGTCCTATCCGGGTTATTGATGATGGACTATCAACTTGAAAGAAAACTCGAGGAGAATGCCAAGGTCTCCGTTCAGGAAGCGGTTTTCAGCATCGACCAGGCACTGGGCCGCATGGAGGCCGATCTGGACATGATCCTGCCCTTGGCAGGCAAGCCCTGTGACCAAGTGCTCGATACGCTGGAACAGAGAGTCGCCAACAGCCCGCATCTTCGCTCGTTGATACTCACCCGCGACCAACAGGCGTATTGCGCGACGGACATGGACCCTTTGCCATACATCTCGGCTTTTTCCCAGTCCGGACGGCAGACGGAGCTGGCATTCGACGCGCCATCGTCGCCTAACGCGGCGATCATCAAGATCCAAAGGCCGCACAACGATCCCGGAATAATCGCAACAGCGTACGGTCGGCAGTTGCGTGACGAACTGCGTGCTTTCCAGGACGGCCTGACATTACTTCTTGAATTCAACGACCTGTATATCTGGAGCGAGGGAGACAGCCGCGACGCACAACGCCCCTCCCAGGTCGAATTCACCGAGCGAACGATATCCCAGAAATATGGCTACGTGGTGATCGGCGGTTACCCCAAAGGGTACGCCGCCCAGGAGTTTCGCCTATCCCTGCATCAGGTACTGCCTTCGCTGGTACTGGTCGGGGTCGCCAGCATGTTCATCATGTACCTGGGCCTGACCATTTCGGCCAAGAAGAAAGATTGATACCGCCGCCATCGAATCGTGACGGCGGTAATTCGGGGATCAGTCGGTGCTCAGCACACCACGGCGTACCTGGTCACGCTCGATGGATTCGAACAGGGCCTTGAAGTTGCCCTCGCCAAAGCCATCATCCCCCTTGCGCTGGATGAACTCGAAGAACACCGGGCCGAGCAAGGTCTCGGAGAAAATCTGCAGCAGCAGGCGCTTGTCATCAGGCTGGGAGGCGCCATCAAGGAGAATGCCGCGCGCTTTCAGCTGGTCTACCGGCTCGCCGTGACCTGGCAGGCGCTCTTCGAGCATCTCGTAGTAGGTTTGCGGTGGTGCGGTCATGAAGCGCATGCCGAAGCCCTTGAGGGCGTCCCAGGTCTTGAGCAGGTCATCGGTCAGGAAGGCGACGTGCTGGATGCCTTCGCCGTTGAACTGCATCAGGAACTCTTCGATCTGCCCGGAGCCCTTGGACGATTCTTCGTTCAAAGGAATACGGATCATGCCATCCGGTGCGGTCATGGCACGCGAAGTCAGGCCGGTGTACTCACCCTTGATGTCGAAGTAGCGGATTTCACGGAAGTTGAACAGCTTCTCGTAGAAGCCGGCCCAGTACGACATGCGCCCGCGATAAACGTTGTGGGTGAGATGGTCGATGATCTTCAGGCCGGCACCGACCGGGTTGCGGTCCACACCCTCGATGAACTTGAAGTCGATGTCGTAGATCGAGCTGCCTTCCTCGAAACGGTCGATCAGGTACAGCGGCGCACCGCCGATGCCCTTGATCGCTGGCAGGCGCAGCTCCATCGGGCCGGTTTCGATTTCCACCGGCTGGGCGCCCAGTTCCAGGGCGCGGGCATAGGCCTCGTGGGCGTTACGCACGCGGAACGCCATGCCGCATACCGACGGGCCGTGTTCGGCGGCGAAGTACGAGGCGATGCTCTTGGGTTCGTTGTTCAGGATCAGGTTGATGTCACCCTGGCGATACAGGTGCACATCCTTGGACCGGTGGGTAGCCACCTTGGTGAAGCCCAGCATCTGGAATACCGGTTCGAGTACGCCAGGGGTCGGCGAAGCCAGTTCGATGAATTCGAAGCCCATCAGGCCCATTGGATTGTCGAAGATATCAGCCATGTTCGTGTCCTCATCTGCAGCGAAAAATTATTGATTGCGTAGGATGTGGCACGGAAACGGCGGTGAGCACGGGATACCCCGCACGCTGCGGGCGAGGAAGTCCCCTATTATCAGCTTGAACCCATGGTATGTCATATGGACCCATTCTCGGCGGGCTTGATCCTTCGGTATCGAAGGACCTTATTGTTGTATTCGTAAATCGATTCTACATTGCGTAAAATGGTTTGTCGCGCTTTAGTTGCTCACGGGTTCCGACAAGCGGCTATCCTCTCGTAATCCATTCTACAGATCAGGTCAGAATGCCCCTTACCGTCAAACGCCGCGCCGGCCTCGGCTGGCGCACCCTGTTGCCCTGGGTCGTCGGCGTGCTGCCGGTGGCGTGCGGCCTGCCCGTGATGAACTGGCAGATCGAGCGCGAAATGCAGGCCAGCAGCCAGGCCACCGCCCGCCAGGTGGTGGAGCACGTCGAGCGCATTCTCGACAACCTGTCCAGCGCTGCCAATGCCCTGCTGCCACTTGTCGACAGCCCGTGCGACGAGGCCCAGCTCATGCTGCGTGCCCAGGTCACGCGCAACGCCTTCGTGCGCTCGACCAACCTGTTCCGGCACAACGCCCTTTATTGCACCTCGCTGTTTGGTGCATTCGAGGAGCCGGTCAACCCTGGCGACTACATCGACGGCAAGCTGTGGCTGATGGACGGCAACTCGGTCACCCCAGGCCACCCGCTGCTGGTGTATCGGGCCAGCGACGGCGACCGCGGCGCGATCAGTACGGTGGATGGCGAACACCTGCTGACCGCGCTGCGCCTGATAGGCCCCGATGAAGTCCTGCAGATCCGCGTGGGTGATGCCTGGATGGGCAAGGATGGCATCGTGCAAAAGGGCGTGCCACCTGCGGCGGCCAGCGCAAATGTACTGCTGGGCTCGACCCGCTACCCGTTCAGCGTGCAGGGCGGCTATGGCGCCGACCAGCAGGGGCTGCTTTGGCGCAGCCATTACCCCGCCCTGTTTGGCTTGCTGCTGGTACTGGGCGTGGTGGCCGCCCTGGTGTGCCGCTGGCAGGTTCGTCGCGCCACCTCGCCGCGCGCCGAGCTGCAAAGGGCACTGGAAGCCGACGAGTTCCTGCCGTATTTCCAGCCGGTGGTGCGCAAGGGCGATTACCGCTGGGCCGGCGCCGAAGTGCTGATGCGCTGGAACCACCCGCGCGAAGGCCTGGTACGCCCTGACCTGTTCATCCCCTATGCCGAACACAGTGGGCAGATCGTCGCCATGACCCGTGCGCTGATGATGCACACCGCGCAGAACCTGGCACCCTATGCCGGGCTGCTGGAGGACGGTTTCCATATCGGCATCAACATCACTGCCGACCACTGCCGCGACTTCAGCCTGCTGGACGACTGCCGCACCTTCCTCCAGCACTTCCCGCCAGGCCGGGTGGTGCTCACCCTGGAGCTGACCGAGCGCAAGCTGATCGAGGCCACACCGGTAGCCCTGGAACTGTTCGAGAAGCTCAACGCCATGGGTGTGAAAATCGCCCTGGACGATTTCGGCACCGGTCAGTCAAGCCTCAACTACCTGCGCCAGTTCAAGGTCGACTACCTGAAGATCGACCAGAGCTTCGTTGCCATGATCGGTGCCGACGCGCTGTCGGTACACATCCTCGAGACCATCATAGAGCTGTCGGCCAAGCTGGGCCTTGGCATCGTTGCCGAAGGCGTGGAAACCGAAGCACAGCGCGATTACCTGGCCCGTCACGAGGTGGACTTCCAGCAGGGTTACCTGTTCGCCAGGCCGATGCCGGCTGCGCAGTTCCTCGAGGCACTGGCGGCACGCCCGGCTGCGTCGCGGTTGCCGCAAGCCTCGCCCCCTGAGATCATGCGCGGCTGATTCACCCGCTCAATTCCCTATCCGAGGCATTCGTGTCAAAAGGCATTCTTTCGTCGGTCATGGCGTCCTGTCTGTTCGCCGTGATGTACTTCTACACCTCTTTGCTCACGCCGCTCGATGGCGAAGAGATCTTTGGCTGGCGCACCCTGTTGACGCTGCCCTGCCTGACCCTGTTCATGCTTGTCTCGAAAGACTGGAAGCGGGTGGGCGAACTGCTCGCCCGGGTAAAACGCACGCCGCTGCTGTTGCTGGGCATGGTCGGCACATCGTGGCTGATGGGCGTGCAGCTGTGGCTGTTCCTCTGGGCCCCCCTGCACGGGCGCAGCCTGGAAGTGTCGATGGGCTACTTCCTGCTGCCGCTGGCCATGGTCCTGACCGGGCGGCTGGTGTATGGCGAGCGCCTGTCACGCCTGCAGAAGGTGGCCGTGGCCTGCGCCGCGCTGGGTGTGGGCCACGAGCTGTACCAGCATGGCAGTTTCGCCTGGGAAACCCTGGTGGTGACGATCGGTTACCCGATCTACTTCGTGTTGCGCAAGCGCTGCCGCACCGACCATCTGGGTGGCCTGTGGTGCGACATGTGCCTGCTGTTGCCCTGGGCGTTGTACTTCGTGATCCAGGGCCCGCTTTCCCCTGCCGACCTGCAGGCACACCCCGGGCTGTATGCGTTGATCCCGATCCTCGGGGCGATCAGCGCCTCGGCCCTGATCGCCTACGTGCTGGCCAGCCGCCTGCTGCCGTTCAGCCTGTTCGGCCTGCTCAGCTACGTCGAACCGGTGCTGCTGGTGGGCGTGGCGCTGCTGCTGGGCGAAACCATCGGCCCGGATCAGTGGTTGACCTACCTGCCGATCTGGGCCGCGGTGCTGGTGCTGGTGATCGAGGGCTTCAAGCACCTGCTGCGTCAACGTCGCCGCTCGGTGTAAGCCGAACCTGGCGCACCCGCCGCTCCTCGACTGCCTCCACTGTCAGCGTCCAGCCATTCCAGGCCAGGCGGTCGCCAACCATCGGCAGGCGGTCGAGCAGGCTCATAACCAGGCCCGCGAGGGTCTGGTAGTCTTCGGTGGCGCGGGCGCTGAAGCCGGTACGCGCCTGCACCTGGCTCAGGTTCAACGCGCCACTGACCACAAAGCCTTCACCTTCCTGGACGATGCCCGGGCCCTCGACCTCGCTGGCATCGGGCAGCTCGCCGGCAATCGACTCGAGGATATCGGTCATGGTCAGCAGGCCGGTGAAATCACCGAACTCATTGACAACGAAGGCGATGTGCGTCGATTGGCCTCGCATCTGCTCCAGGGCGTTGAGGATGCTGAAACTGTCCAGCAGGTTCAGCGGTACCCGGGCCATGCCTTCCAGATCGGGCTGGTTACCCGACAGCAGCTCCTTTAGCAGCTCCTTCTTGTGTACGAAGCCCAGCGGCTCGTCCACTCGGCCACCGCGAATCAGCGGCAGGCGCGAGTACGGCGAATTGGCCAGGGCCCGGGCAATGGCGTCGGCCGGTTGCGCCAGGTCGATCACATCGACCTCGGCGCGGGCGGTCATCACCGTGCGGATCGGCCGCTCGGCCAGGTTCAGCACGCCACTGATCATCACCCGTTCACGGCGGTCGAACAGCACCTGTTCCTCACCGCCTTCGACCAGGTCGGCGATTTCCTCGCCCACCTCGTCAGCCTCGACCCGGCGACCACCCAGCAGGCGCAGCACGGCATGCGCGGTACGCTCACGCAGCGGCCGGTGCTGCTGCAGGCTGCGCTTGCGGCGGGCACGGGCCAACTGGTTGAACAGCTCGATCAGGATCGAGAAGCCAATGGCCGCATACAGGTAGCCTTTGGGGATATGGAAGCCCAGGCCTTCGGCGGTGAGGCTGAAGCCGATCATCATCAGGAAGCCCAGGCACAGCATGATCACCGTGGGGTGGGCGTTGACGAAGCGGGTCAGCGGCTTGCTGGCAACGATCATGATGCCGATCGAGAAGACCACCGCGATCATCATCACCGACAAATGCTCGACCATGCCCACCGCGGTAATCACCGCGTCCAGCGAGAACACCGCATCGAGCACCACGATCTGCGCGACGATCGGCCAGAAGGCAGCATGGCGCACCGCGCCGCTGGCCTGGGTCACGTGGCCTTCCAGGCGTTCGTGCAGTTCCATGGTGGCCTTGAACAGCAGGAACACGCCACCGAACAGCATGATCAGGTCGCGGCCCGAGAAGCTCTTGTCGAACACCTCGAACAGCGGCGCGGTCAGGGTGACCATCCACGAGATGCTGGCCAACAGGCCCAGACGCATGATCAAGGCCAGGCTCAGGCCAATGACCCGCGCGCGGTCGCGCTGATGCGGCGGCAGCTTGTCGGCGAGGATGGCGATGAACACCAGGTTGTCGATACCCAGCACCAGCTCGAGGACGATAAGCGTCAACAGGCCCAGCCAGGCCGTGGGGTCGGCTAGCCATTCCATTAGCGGGTACTCACGAGGGCAGCGTCACGAAGACGGAAGAAGGAAGGCCTTGAAGGCCGGGGACTGGGGGGCTCCGCGAAGGTGCTCATATAGACCTTGATAGCAAATTGGGAAAATGATCCTACAAGCACAGCAGCTTTCCGTAATAGTGCAAAACTATTACAAAACCTGTAACAACCCTGCACAAAAATACGCTGGCCGGGCATGAGGTACTTTTCTTCAATACCGCAGGCTGTCGATGCCAGAGCATGGGGGCCACCCTCAACCAAACGGATCACTTTCATGAGCCTGTCCCTGTCCATGGCCGCTTTCGCACTGGCGGCCTCGATCTCCCCCGGCCCGGTCAACATCGTCGCGCTGGGCAGCGGTGCCCGCCATGGCCTGCGTGCCAGCCTGGCGCATGTGGCTGGCGCCACGCTGGGCTTCTGCCTGCTGCTGGTGCTGGTCGGGCTGGGTCTGCATCAGTTGTTGCTGCGCTGGCCTTTGCTGGGCCTGCTGTTGCACTGGGGCGGCGTGGCGTTCCTGCTGTACATGGCATGGAAGCTGGCCAGCGACGATGGGCAGCTGGGTAGTGCCCATCCAGCCCAGGCCCCCTCGGCCTGGCACGGCGCGGCGATGCAATGGCTCAACCCCAAGGCATGGCTGGCAGCGGTGGCCGGGGTTGGTGCCTACACCGGCGGCGAGCAGCAGTTGCTGTGGCTGTTTGCCTGGATATACGGGCCGATCTGTTTCATTTCGGTGGCCAGCTGGGCGTGGGCCGGAAGCGTGATTCGCCAGTACCTGGGCAACCCACGGCACATGCGTCTGCTGAATCGGAGCCTGGCGTTGCTGCTCGTGGGCAGTGCGGTTTATCTGGTCATTACAGGCTAGCTGCACCGGCCCTTTCGCGACACAAAGCAGTTCCCACAGGTACAGCGACAATCTCGAGAGCAACGCTGTACCTGTGAAAGCTGGCTTGCCGGTGACAGGGCCACAGCCAACATGGCAATTCAGCCGAATGCATTTCGGTAGTGCCCCGGTGTCGTCGCCAGGTGCCGCTTGAAGGCACGCTGCAGGTGCGCCTGGTCGGCAAACCCGGCCTCCTGCGCAACTTCGGCAATTGCCCGCCCCTGTCGCAGTTGCGCCCGGGCCAGTTGCACGCGCTGGTCGAGCAGGTAGCCATGCGGCGTCAGGCCGAAGCGTTGGCGGAACGCGCGAATCAGGTAGGAACGCGACAGCCCACAGGCCGCGCAGATGTCGTCCAGGCGCAGCGGGTCGCCACGATGGGCGCGTATGAACGCTGCTGCCATGTCCAACCGCGGGTTGCCCTCTTCATTCTTGCTGGCATTACCACCAAGCAAGCCCGGCAGTGCACCGAACAGCGCCGCCAGGCGGCCTTCCCGGTCTGGCACCCTGGCGTCGAACAGGTCGGCAAAGGCCTGCAACAGGCGCTGGTACAACGCCGGCGAGCCACTCCAGGCCTGGGCCGGCAAGGCGAACCCCTGCGCCTGCAACCAGGGTATATCGACGAACAACATCAGGTAGGACCAGGGTTCATCGTCGATGGGGTTGCAGGCATGCACCACACCTGGGTTCATCAGCACAGTGGTACCCGCCGCCACCTCGATACACCGGTCACCGTACAGGTAGGAACTGCGCCCACCCGTTATCACCCCGATGGAAAAGCTTTCGTGAGAATGCGCGGCGTAGCACACCTGGCGCCCATCCCCTACCCGCCGGGCTTCGACGAAGGGCAACGCCGGGTCGCGCCAGAACCGTGATACTTCAATCATCCCTCACCCCGCTCGCCGTTGCCATGCGCCTGGATACTACACATTTATCACGGTGTCAGCAGGCAACCCCAGGTCATCTATCCAACCCGCGTTATCCCATTACCACTTGGCCTTCGAGAAATAACGTTTGATGCCCCTCTTTGCATGAAAGGAGCATCGACATGCCAGCCATCAACCCTCATCAAGCCTTGCTCGAGGCGCAGCTGCCGCACTGGGCAGGCCAGGTAACGCCCAATCAATGGGCCGCGTTGAAGCGAACCCAGACCGCCCCATGGCAGGCACAGGCCTGGTTCGCCAATGCCGCCCCCGACCTGCGTGAAACAGTGCATGCCAGCCAGGCGCGCCTGACGCAGGCGCAAGCGGCATTGGCCGGCTCGCTCAAAGGCCTGAAACAGATCACTGAATTCGCCGAGCCATTGCTGCAACGGCGTCTTGCCGAACACGGCTTTCACGCGCCGCTGCGCAATAGCCAACTGCTGCGGGTCGAGCGCAGCTGGCAATGGGCCGCCCTGCGCTATCTTTACCGCCATCGTCGCGACAACCTGCTACAGGCCGCCCTGCAAAACTTCGCCAGCGACGAGGTGTTCACTGCTGAAAGCGCCATTGCCCTGAACGAAGACATTCAGGTGACACCGATCCTGGTACAAGGCTCCACTCCCTTGGGCATGCAAGCCCCCCTGGCGCACTTTCCATTGAAGTCGGAACACTACCAGGTAGAGCGGCTGCCACTCGAGCCGGCCGCTTTCGCCATACTGTGCCGTGACCTGGACCTGGGTAAGGCTTACCAGGCACACCTGGAACAACACCTTGCCCAGCCCGCCACTCGAGCCTTGGCCATCAGGGTACAGAAAGGCCGCCTGCGCCTGGCAGCCGACCTTGCCTATCTGCGCCACCTGCTCGACGGCAGCACGCGCGATCAGATCGAACAGCTGTTGCAGGGTGGCGCCGTCAGGTGCTGGCAACTGTCGCTGTTCGGCACGCCTCTGCACGAGGTCATGCTGATCGATGCCGGCAGCGCGGGGCTGGCGCTTTACCTGCCCGGCCATGACCCGGCCCTGCGTCAATGCAGCAACCTGAACGCGGTACACGACACGCTGGCGACCTTGCTGCTGGAGCCCGATGCCCGCCAGGCTTTCACGGCCTACATCAGGCAGGACCAACGCACGCACTTTTTCGACCTGTTGCAGCAGAACCTCGACGCTGCGGGCAACACGGCCTTTGACCGCCCTTGGCAGCGCGCTGGGCAAGCGGACCTGCGCCCCACACGCATGGCCATCACAGCCGAGCCTTTCGGCCACTACCAGGACCTGCACCTGGCCCGCCTCAAGCACGAAGCCAGCCTGCTGGCGGTTCCGACAGCCATGGCCGATGCCAACGCGCGAACCAGGCGCCTGGAGGAATGGGAAAGCCTTGGCCTGGATGCACTCGGTATTGCCGCGTTCTTCGTTCCGGGTGCAGGCACCCTGATGCTGGCCGTCACTGCCTGCCAACTGCTCGGCGAGGCCTTCGAGGGCTACCAGGCCTGGCATGAAGGCGACCGCCACCTGGCGCTGCGCCACCTGGAGGCGGTCGGCCTGAACCTGGCCCTGATCGGAGGGTTTGTGGCAGCGGGCAAGGTCGTGCCCAAGCTGTTCAACAGCCCGTTGATGGAAAGCCTGCAACAAGTACGTGGCAATGACGGGCGCTACCGGCTCTGGAATGAAGACCTCACCCCCTACCGCAGTGCCGTGACACTACCCGAAACCCTGCAACCCAATGCGCTTGGCCAGTACTTGTACGAGGGCCGGCATTTCATCCGCATGGATGGTCAACTCTTCGAACAACGCTTCGATCACGACCTGCAGCAATGGCGGGTCATTCACCCCAACACGCCCGATGCCTGGCAGCCCCCGCTGACGCACAATGCCCAAGGTGCCTGGCGCGGCCAGCATGAACAGCCCGGCCAGTGGCCATTCGCGCAGCTGGCACGCCGTCTTGGCCAGGCATATACCGCGTTCACGCCAGAACAGCTTACGCAGGCCGGCCGCCTCTGCGGCATCGACGCCGACTACTTGCGCCGGGTGCACCTGGAAGGCCGAGCAACGCCCCCACTGTTGCTCGATGCCCTGCAACGCATTGCGGCACAAGACGAGGTCGAGGCGTTGGCTGACAGGGCCCCGCCGGGCCTGTTCGAGCACCTCTACAACGGCAGCGTGCCCACTACCCCTTCAACGCAGAAACTGCTCGCTGCCTATCCGCGGCTTTCACCTGCCCTGGCCACGCGTTTGCTGGCGCCGCTGGGCGAGGCTGAATCGCTCGCCTGGGAACAGCAGGGCCTGCTACCCATTCAGCTTCGCCAGGCACTGGAACAGGTGCACAGCGAGCTGCCCCTGGTACGCGCCCTGGAGGGTGTGCTTCAGCCTGCCCGGGCCAGCAGCGACAGCGAACGCCTGCTGTTCAGCGCCCTGGATGCCATGCCCGACTGGCCTGCGGACCTGCGCCTGGAGCTGCGCGGCGCAAGCCCTGAAGGCCCCTTGCTGGAGCAGGTCGGCAGCGGGCAGGCCAGCACCCTGCGCCGCGTGATCAAATTGGCCGAAGGCTATGAAGTCGACCGGGGCGAGCGCCCTGCGCCTGGGCTGCGTGATCCGGACCTCTGCCGTGCCATCGAGCAGGCACTGCCAGGCTCGCATCGCGATACGCTGGGTATCCCGACGGCCGATGGCAGCTCGCTACGCCAGCGCGTACTGGGTTGGGTCGAAATGCACAGACAGACACTGGCCCAACGCCTCTGGGGGCATCGCGCGTTGCTGCGCAAGCCCATGGTCAGCTTGCGCGGCGGTCGCCCGCTTGACCCCGAACCGCCTCAGCCACGCCTGGCAGGCTCGCTGGCCGGGGCCTATCGGCGCTTGTTCCCCAACGCCACCGACTGGGAGTTCGAAAACTGGCTCGGCAATGACGAGGACAGCCCGTACATCGATGACATTCGCTCGCCCACACAACGGCTGCACGACCTGCAACAGCGTCTGGATACTTTGCGCCACGACCTGCATGAATGGGCTCGGCCCGATCCGCAACGCCCTCACCAGCGGCACCTGGCCATCCGCCCCATCATCAACGCCTGGCGGCGGCTGTCGACCGTAGCGCTTGAAGGGGGTGGCCGCCTGCACAGCCTGGACCTGTCCGGCCTGGAGCTGGACAACCAGGACCTGGCCAGCCTGGCCTTGCCCGACGACTTCACCCATGTGCAGCACCTGTCACTCAGCTACAACCGTTCGCTCAGCCAGTTGCCAGCCGGGTTCCAAGAGCGCTTTCCCAATCTCAACCGCCTGCTGCTGACCGACTGCCGGTTCGATACCGTACCCCGTCTGGGTAGCCCTGAGCACCTCGCCTGGCTGGATCTGGAAGGCAACCGCATTACCTGGAGTACTCAGGCCCAACAGGCACTGAACCGCTGCGCCGGACTTGTAGTGCTGGACCTTTCGGGCAACCCGCTGCTGCAGGCCCCAGATCTGCGTGGGCTGGCCAACCTGAGGACGTTGTTCCTGAACGACTGTGCGCTCAGCGAATTGCCGCAAGGCCTGGACCAGATGGTCGAGCCCATCATCGTGGATGTTGCCGACAACCAGCTGCTGCGGCTACCAGACGGTTTCAACTTGCCAAGGCCAGTCGCAGAGGCACTGCGCCTGGAAAGCGAATGGCTGGGCGCCCCCGTGGTTGCACAGATCGAAGCTTACAACGCTGCGCATCAGGTGGACCTGATGGTATGCGCAAGTGACTATCAGGAATTTTTCGAGCAGGCCGGTCCGGCCGAAATGGCCCTGTGGCAGCGTTTACCGCTGCAGTATCGGCGCGACCTCAGGGCTTTGCTGGACCTGGAACCGTTCCTGTCCCGCCCTCGATATGCCCGTACAGAATTCTGGCGGCGCCTGGCGCTGATCGATGCAGACCCCGTCCTGCGTCAGCAATGGTTGACGCACCCACCGTATGACCTGTTCAACCTTCCGCTTTGACAGCCCCTGGGAGCCTGCCTGCACAACAGGCAGGCATTCGTGGCCATGTTAAGCCAGACTGGTGTTTTTCCGGTGGCCGGTGCATGCTCCTGGCTGAAGCGTTTCACCCCGGCTCGAAACCCGCCCAGCAATGTGAGGTGCAGTACCCATGGACCGTCTGCTCGATTCACTCTTCCCCAGCGCCGAGAACATCCCGGAAACCTGGCGCCTGGAAGCTCCCCTGGAACAACGCGACTACCTGGTGAACGGCGAGCTCAGGCGTTGGGACGGCCCACTTGCCACGGTGCGCAGCCCGGTCTGGCTCAAGGAAGGCAACGATGAGCATCAGGTGGTGCTGGGCAGCGCTCCGCTGCTCGATGCCGACACCGCGCTCACCGCACTGGATGCCGCCGTACAGGCCTATGACAAAGGCCGTGGCGCCTGGCCGAACATGCGCGTGGCCGAGCGCATCCAGCACGTCGAGACCTTCCTGGCGCGCATGCGTGAACAGCGCCAGGCCGTGGTCAAGCTGCTGATGTGGGAGATCGGCAAGAACCTCAAGGATTCGGAAAAGGAATTCGACCGCACCTGCGACTACATCGTCGACACCATCAACGCCCTCAAGGACCTCGACCGTCGTTCCAGCCGCTTCGAACTGGAACAGGGCACGCTGGGGCAGATCCGCCGTGCACCACTGGGCGTGGCCCTGTGCATGGGGCCATACAACTACCCGTTGAACGAAACCTTCACCACCTTGATCCCGGCGCTGATCATGGGCAACACCGTGGTGTTCAAACCGGCCAAATTCGGCGTGCTGCTGATCAGGCCATTGCTCGAAGCCTTCCGTGACAGCTTCCCGCCGGGGGTGATCAACGTCATCTACGGCCGTGGCCGGGAAACGGTGAGCGCGCTGATGGCCAGCGGCAAGGTCGATGTATTCGCCTTCATCGGCACGCACAAGGCCGCCAGCGACCTGAAGAAACTGCACCCGCGCCCGCACCGGCTGCGCGCCGCGCTGGGGCTGGATGCCAAGAACCCGGGCATCGTGCTGCCCCAGGTGGACCTCGACAACGCCGTCGAAGAAGCAGTCACCGGTGCGCTGTCGTTCAATGGCCAACGGTGCACGGCACTGAAGATCCTGTTCGTCCATGAGGACGTGGTCGACGCCTTCCTCGACAAGTTCCAGCGCAAGTTGGCCGCGCTCAAGCCCGGCATGCCTTGGGAGCCTGGCGTGGCGCTGACACCGCTGCCCGAGCCCGGCAAGGTCGATTACCTTGACGGCCTGGTCGCCGATGCCACCGCCAAGGGCGCACGCGTGCTCAACGAAGGCGGCGGACACAGCCGTGGCTCGTTCTTCTACCCTGCCGTGCTGTACCCGGTGAAGAGCGACATGCGCGTGTACCACGAGGAGCAGTTCGGCCCGCTGGTGCCGGTGGTGCCCTATCGCGACCTGCAGACGGTGATCGACTATGTGCTGGACTCCGACTACGGCCAGCAACTGAGCCTGTTCGGCAATGACCCGGCGACCATCGGCAGCCTGGTCGACATCTTCGCCAACCAGGTCGGGCGCATCAATATCAACGCGCAATGCCAGCGCGGCCCTGACACCTACCCGTTCAATGGCCGCAAGAATAGCGCCGAAGGCACCCTGTCGGTACACGATGCCCTGCGTGTGTTCTCGATCCGCACCTTGGTCGCGACGCGCTTCCAGGAGGCCAACAAGGAACTGATCAGCGAGATCATCCGCAACCGGCAGTCGAGCTTCCTGACCACCGACTACATCTTCTGATCGGCGCGCTTATAGAAAATCGGTCTATCACCCCTGTCGATTTTCCATCCGCGCAAACGACTTTAAGCAACAGGGCGCCACCGGCGCCCACTTCCAAGGAGAGTCGAACATGGCAGCCAAACCCATTCCCGAAGGCCAGCACAGCATCACGCCCTACCTGGCCATCAATGACGCCGCCAAGGCCATCGAGTTCTACAAGAAGGCCTTTGGCGCGGTGGAAATGTTCCGCCTCGATGCCCCTGGCGGCCGCGTTGGCCATGCCGAACTGAAAATCGGCGATTCGTCGCTGATGCTGGGCGACCCGTGCGACATGGAAGGCAGCCTCACAGCCAGCCAGAAACTCAGCGGCGCAGGCGTGGGCCTGCACCTGTATGTCGAAGACTGCGACAAGGTCTACGCCCAGGCCCTTGCGGCCGGCGCTACCCAGTTGCATGCGGTGACGGACCAATTCTATGGCGACCGCAGCGGCTCCCTGAAAGACCCATTCGGCAACATCTGGTTCGTTTCGACCCACAAGGAGGACCTGACCCCCGACGAAATTCGCGCCCGCGCGGCGAAGATGTTCGGTGGCAACTGAGCGGCAAGTTGAAAGCGGCGCGACTTTGCTTGAAGCTTGGAGCTCGTAGCTGGGAGCTGCTTCATGCGAATCATCGACAAAACCGCCGCACAGGTCCGTAGCCTGACCCCCGCAGAAGAGGAACTGCTGGTCGGCTTTGCCACCGGCAGCCTCACCGGCCCGCGCCTGCTGCAGGCCAACCAGTTGCTGATGAAAGTGCGCAACGCCAACCAGTGGCTGGCCTGCGACTGCCGCAACGATGCCCTGCCGGTACTCAACGTCACCCTCAACGGCAGCACCGGTACGCTGTTTCTCAAGAACAACCCGGGTACCGCCGAACACGCGCCCGGCTGCCCGTTCACCAAGGACGAGCGAGAGGCGGCCGAGCGCGAAAACGACCCCGCGCCACCCGCTGCCTGGCTGCCGCCCGACACACCGTTGCGCCTGATCGGCGACTTCCGCAGCGGCACCACCAGTGGCGGCAGCGATGGCAGCGAACGGCGCGAACAACAGCGCCTGCTGTCGCTGCTGCTGACCTGGATCGAGACCAGCGGCCTGAACCTGTATGCCACGCACCTGAAAAAGGACCTGACCGGGCAGTTTGCCGAATTGCGCAGCGTTGCCAGCCGCTACCCGCTGCTGGAACGGGTGCCCGCCAGCAACTACCTGGAAACCCGCCTGGACATGAAGCACATGATGATGCTCAAGTCCCGTCTGCGCGAAGCCACGGTGTTCGGAAATCACCGCCGGCACGGCCTGCTGCTGGACACCGTGGACCAGATCAAAGGCCGCAAGCTGTTCAACAACCGCAGTGAAGACGGCTTCGACTTCCAGGGCCACCACCTGTACTGGGGCGGCAACCGCACCGCCGGGCCGTTGCTGGCCTTGGCGCTGTACTCGCCGACCAGTGCCGGCAGCCATTTCTACGAGCTGATTCATGTCGCCAGCGTACCGGTGCTGTCCCGCGCCCACCTGTTCCCGGTGTATCGCGACGAAGAACGCGAGCCGCTCAAGGCCCTGGTATCGCTGGTCGACTGGATGGCTGGCAAGGGTGTGAAAGTACAGATGCGCCGCCCGGTGATCGGCGGCCAGGTGATGGATGAACTGGTAATGACCTCGGACCAGGACCGAGTATTGTCGGTATCGTTGCTGGAACAGCCCATCGGGCCCGAGCCAGATACCGAGAACTTCAAGCGCTACGCCGACTTCAAGAGCCTGGAAACCTTCCGCAAGTTCGTAGCGGGCTTCTTCATGCGCGAGCGCTGAGCACTCTTTGCGGGCACACACAAAACCTTGTGGGAGCGGCTTTAGCCGCGAAGAAGCCAACGCGGTGCATGGCACCGGCTGCGCCGGTGTTCGCGGCTAAAGCCGCTCCCACAGGGTCCCTGCCAATTCAATGAGTTTGTGCAGTTCTACGAGAGCGGCCTAATCATGAAGTTTGCGTATCAGCCCAGGAACAGCTTGTACGCCGGGTTGTCGGTCTCATCCCAGTACCGGTACCCCATCTCATCCAGCGCCAACGGCAACCCCGCCAACTCATCCCCCGGTACTTCCAGCGCCGCAAATACCCGGGCCTCTGCCGCACCATGGTTGCGGTAATGGAACAGGCTGATGTTCCAACGCTTGCCAAGCCGCTCCAGAAAGCCCAGCAAGGCCCCTGGGCGCTCGGGGAATTCGAAGCGCAGCACCCGCTCGTCAGCCCCGGACGCGGCATGGCCGCCAACGGTATGGCGCACATGCAGCTTGGCCAGTTCGTTGTCGGTCAGGTCCAGTACGCTGTAGCCCTGCTCGCGCAGGCTGGCCAGCAACTGGTCGCGCGGGTCGTGCAGCGGGTGTGTCTGCACACCCACGAACAGCCGCGCCTCCTTGCCGGGGTAGTAGCGGTAGTTGAACTCGGTGATCTGCCGCTTGCCCAGGGCCTGGCAGAAGGCGCGGAAGCTGCCCGGTTGTTCCGGGATGGTGACAGCGATGATCGCCTCGCGCTGCTCGCCCAGTTCGGCACGCTCGGCCACATGGCGCAGGCGGTCGAAATTGACGTTGGCACCGGAGTCGATCGCCACCAGGGTCTGCCCCTGTACGCCATCGCGCGCCACGTACTTCTTGATCCCGGCCACGGCCAGCGCGCCAGACGGCTCGGTGATCGAGCGGGTATCGTCATAGATGTCCTTGATCGCCGCGCAGAGCTCGTCACTGCTCACGGTCACCACTTCGTCAACGAAGTGCCGGCACAGCTCGAAGCAATGGGCGCCGATCTGCGCCACTGCCACACCATCGGCGAAGGTGCCGACCTGCGGCAGGATCACCCGCTCACCGGCCGCCATGGCTGCCTGCAGGCAGTTGGAATCCTCCGGCTCGACGCCGATTACCTTCACCTCGGGGCGCAGGTACTTCACATAGGCGGCAATGCCTGCAATCAGCCCACCGCCACCCACCGGCACGAAGATGGCGTCCAGCGCACCCGGGCGCTGGCGCAGGATCTCCATGGCCACGGTACCCTGCCCGGCGATCACATCCGGGTCGTCAAACGGTGGCACGAAGGTGGCACCCTCGCTGTCGGCCAGTTTCAGAGCGTGGGCCAAGGCATGGGGGAAGCTCTCGCCTTGCAGCACTACATGGCCACCGCGCGAACGCACCCCTTCCACCTTCAGCGATGGCGTGGTGGTAGGCATGACGATGGTGGCCTTCATGCCCAGGTGCGATGCCGCCAGGGCCACACCCTGGGCATGGTTGCCCGCGGAGGCGGTGATCACCCCGCGCTCGCGCTGCACCGTACTCAGCCGTGACAGGCGGGTGTACGCACCGCGGATCTTGAACGAGAAGGTAGGCTGCAGGTCTTCCCGCTTGAGCAACACCTGGTTGCCCAGGCTGGCAGACAACGCAGGCGCAGCTTGCAAGGGTGTTTCCATGGCCAGGTCGTACACCGGGGCGGCAAGAATGCGTCGCACCTGCTCCGACAGCAGTTGCTGGGGGGTGACGGTAGATCGAGGGCTGACGAAGCTGGTCATCGGTGACTCCTTGGCTGTGTTCACGTTGCCCAGGAGTCAGAGAGAAGAAACCCGCCTCCAGGGCGGGTTCGGTGCACGTACGCGCTAGCCCGCCAAGCTGATAATGGCGGCAATAATAATGGCGTTGATGTGCAGGAAAGTATTCATGGGGTAGGAACTTAGCCGGTAGTGCGGCACAAAGTCAACACTTCGCCTGCTGCGCCGAAAGCGGCACATCGAACACCTTGTCGAAGCCCCACTGGAAGACAAACGCGTAGACGAAGAAGAACACGAACAACGCAAGGTTGGTCAGCAACGCCGCCCACAGGCTGACATCCAGCCAGTACGCCACCAGCGGCAGCAGGATCAGCACCAGCCCGCCCTCGAAGCCCAGAGCATGCAGCAGGCGCCGCAGGAAAGTGCGCTCCCGGCGGTGCTGGCGCGCCTCCCAGCGCTCGAACACCCAGTTGTAGGCCATGTTCCAGCTCATCGCGATACCCGACATCAGCACCGACAGCACGGTCGACTGCGCCATGCCGGCACCGAACGCCAGTTCCAGCGCGGGCGCCACACAGGCGACGGCGATGGCTTCGTAAAGTATGGCCTGGACGATCTTGCGTGCCTTGCCTTGCATGTTCAGCTCCCTGGGTAAACGACCTGCAAAGCTACAAGAAGTGGCCCACAAGAAAAAGCCTGAAATTTGGACAACCCCGCGTTCGGCTGCTTGTATCTATCCAGTGCAAACGGCGACAAGTCGTACAACTTCGTCCAGGGAATCGAACGAGGATATAGACGATGGCCCACCCCTTCCTGCCGGTGACCGGCACATGAGCCTGGCATTCATCGATTTTCTCACCTATGTGCTGTTCGGCCTGAAGATACTCGCGATCGTCCTGGCCACGCTGATGTTCTTGCTGGGCCTGGATGACCTGTTCATCGACCTTTGCTACTGGGGCCGCAAGCTGATCCGGCGCTTTCGCATCTACGACAAATACGAAAAAGCCGACGAAAAACGCCTGTACGAGGTACCGGAGAAGCCCCTGGCCATCATGGTCCCCGCCTGGAACGAAGTGGGCGTGGTCGGTGAGATGGCGCGCCTGGCTGCCTCGACCATCGACTACGAGAACTATCAGATCTTCGTCGGTACCTACCCCAACGACCCGCAGACCCAGGCCGACGTCGACGCGGTGTGCCTGCACTACCCCAACGTGCACAAGGTGGTCTGCGCCCGCCCCGGCCCCACCAGCAAGGCCGACTGCCTGAACAACATCATCGACGCGCTGCTGCGCTTCCAGCAGGACGCCGGTATCCAGTTCGCCGGTTTCATCCTGCACGACGCCGAAGACGTGATCTCGCCCATGGAGCTGCGCCTGTTCAACTACCTGTTGCCGAACAAGGACATGATCCAGATCCCGGTGTACCCCTACGCACCGGAATGGAAAGGCTTCACCGCCGGCCACTATGTCGACGAGTTCGCCGAAAACCACGGCAAGGACGTGATCGTGCGCGAGGCCCTGACCGGCCAGGTGCCCAGCGCCGGGGTCGGCACCTGCTTCAGCCGCCGCGCCATCAGTGCGCTGCTCGAGGACGGCGACGGCATCGCCTTCGACGTACAGAGCCTCACCGAAGACTACGACATCGGCTTCCGTCTTAAGCAGAAGGGCATGAAGTGCATTTTCGCCCGCTACTCCATCACCGACCCGGCGCTGACCCTGAAGCAGGAATGGCGCCCGGGCATGAGCCGCGAATTCTCCCAGGTGATCTGCGTGCGCGAACATTTCCCGCGCGACTGGCAGCATGCCATCCGGCAAAAGTCGCGGTGGATCGTCGGCATCGTGTTCCAGGGCACCAGCAACCTTGGTTGGAGCCGCAAGGGCGCGCTCAACTACTTCCTCTGGCGTGACCGCCGCGGCCTGTTCGCCTACCTGCTGAGTTTCCTGGTCAACCTGTTGCTGCTGGTGTTGCTGGCCATGTGGCTGGTCACGGTGATTGCGCCGGAGTCGTGGCGCTTCATGTCGATCCTCAGCGACAGCTGGCTGCTGACCACCTTGCTGTGGCTGAACGGGCTGATGCTGTTCAACCGCCTGTTCCAGCGTGCCTGGTTCGTCACCCGCTTCTACGGCATCGGCGAAGGGCTTCTGTCGGCACCGCGGATGATGTGGAGCAACTTCGTCAACTTCTTCGCCAACCTGCGTGCCCTGCGCCAGGTGATGGAAATGGGTGACTCGCGGCGCGTGGCCTGGGACAAGACCACCCACGAATTCCCCGCCATCGCCGCCCCCGCCCGCACGCCGCTGGGCCAGCGCCTGGTGGCCAAGGGCCTGATCAGCGACGAACAGCTGCAACAGGCGATCACCAGCCCGGTACGCCGGCGCCTGGGGCGCGAGCTGCTGCTGCGCGGCTGGCTGAACAGCGAACAGCTGGTCGCCACCCTGGCCGAGCAGATGGACCTGCCCTGGGCACCGCTCAACCCGTTCAAGCTCGACCCGCAGCTGATCGCCAAACTGCCGCGCAAACTGGCGACGCACTATGGCGTGCTGCCAGTGGCCGAAGACGGCGATACGCTGGTGCTGGCCAGCGAAAGCCCGGTGAGCCAGGTGTCGCTGGGGGTGATCAGCCGCCACCTTAAGCGGCCGGTCAGCGCCCGCCTGGCGCCCCAGGGCCGGGTGACCCTGGGCCTGCGCTACCACTATCCAAGCCCCTGGCAGAAGCCGGAAACCCGCGAGATGCTCGCCATCCTCGAGCGCCACCAGGACGACGAAGTGCTGCTGGAACAAGTCAGCCACCACCAGGTGATGTTGGGCGCCCTGCTGCAGGTGCGCGGCATGGTCCCGGTCACCCTGTTCAACCAGGCGCTGATCGACTTCGACCCGGAACACCAGAGCCTCGGCGAGCACCTGATCGCCCGCGGCATCATCACCGAGCAGGTGCTGCAGCAGGCCCTGATCGAACAGGCCAGCGAACAGCAGGCCGCCTTTGACCTGACCCGGGAGGTGGCATGAAGCCGCGTTTTTCCCTCACCTTCACTGGCTTGTTGCTGTGCTCCACCGCCCTGCCCTGCGCCGCTTCCACGCCGATGACCGACTTCCAGCGGTTTACCAGCTACCCGTTCATGGAGCGCAGCTACCGCGAAGCGAAAAAGGACAACTGGGCCGAGGTGGAACGCCTGACCCGCCATGTGCTGGGCCGGGTGCCGAACAACGACGAAGCCCGTGCGCTACTGGTGGAGGCCCTGGCGCACCAGCGCCGCTACAAGGAGGCCGAAGCCCTGGCCGAACAGCTGGACGGCAGCTCCGAATACGCCAACGCCCTGCTTGAACTGCGCCTGACCTGGATCGAACAAGACCCGCCGCCAGCCAGCCAGGTGGAACAATGGCTGGCCACCAGCGATGGCACCACCCGGGTGCGCCTGTGGCAGGCCTACAGCCTTAGCCTGGCCAAATTCGGTGGCGCCGCCAGGGCGCTGGACTGGCTCAATCAGTTGCCGCCACAGAGGGACGGCCAGGTGCTGCGCCTGGCCCGGGCCAACTTCGCCGAACAGCTGCGCGACTGGAAAGAAACCATCGAACAGCTGCAGCCGCTGGCCGAACAAGGCCAATTGCCCGCGCAGGACTGGCAGCGCCTGGCCAATGCCTATATCCAGCAGGTGGATGAAAAAGGGCTGAACGCACTGCTGTCCAGCGCCCCCTCCCCCGAAGCAGCCAACCAGGCCCGCCTGGCCATGGCCAACCGTGCCATCGCTGTCGGCCAGAACCAGCAGGCCCAGCGTTGGCTGCAGACACTGCCCGCCGCGCAACTGAATCAGCCCGAGCAACGCCAGCAGCTGTGGGAGCTGGCCCGCGAAGGTGACGACGCACCACTGGTCCAGCGCCTGAGCAACGAACTGCAACGCCCCTGCCTGGAAACCGTCGACTGGCTGTCGCGCCGCGACCCGGAGCTGGCGCGCGAGCAGCTCAAGGGCTGTACCGCCAGCACCGACCCCAGGGCCTACGCCGTGCTCAAGCAACGCCTGTACGGCGATCCGCCTCAGCCCCCACAACCACGCACCGCCGCCGAATGGGAGCAGCGCTATCGACAGAGCGGCGATATGGCCGCACTGGAGCAAGCCACCTTCCTGCTGATGCAACAGGGCCACGGTGAACACGCCCGGCAACTGCTGGAGCAAGCCTACGACCGCCACCAAGGCCGCCTTGCACCGTCGCTGCTGCAGCGCCTGGGCAACCTGTATGCGCGCAATGATGGGCCGCTGGACAGCCGCCGAATGCTCGGCCTGATCCCTCGAGTCGACGCCAGTACCCGGGCCCAGCTGCTCGGCCGCCTGGCCGAGGCTGGCCAGTGCGATGCCGTGCGCCGGGCCGTACCGGCCACCCCGAGCGAGCCAGGCCAGTACCGCGCCCTGGGCCGCTGCGCCATGCCCGACCAGCCCGGCGAAGCGGTGGTCTACTACCAGGCCGCCGAGCGCCTGGACGACAGCGGGAGTCGCTTGCCCCTGGCCTATGCCCTGGAAGCCGCTGGCGACTCCGAAGCGGCCCTGCCCATCTGGCGCACCCAGCCGGACAGCGCCTGGACCGACAACGCTCGCCTCACCGCCGCCCGTGGTGCGCTGAACGCCGGCGACGCACAAGCGGCCCGGCGCTATTGGGACGCCGCCGCGCACGATAGCGCCGACGACTGGGCCCTGGGTGCCGCCATCGCCCAGCGCCAAGGCGATTACCAGGCAGCGCTGGGCTTCCAGCGCCAGGCCCTGGCGCACAACCCGCGGGCCGACCATTACTACGCCGCCTCCAGCACTGCGCAACTGGCTGGCGACAGTGCCCAGAGCAGCGCCTGGCTGGCCGAAGCGGTGCGCCTGGCCCCCGACCAGCCACGCTACCGCGCCGACTACGGCATGCGCCTGGCCGGCTCGATGGACAAGGCCCAGCGCCGCCAGTCGATCCCCTACCTGGAGCGCGCTACCCAGGACTTCCCCGAGGACTATCGCCTTGGCGAGACGCTGGCCTTGCGCTACGACGAAGCCGAAGACAGCGCTTCGGCACGCCGTGAACTGCGCCGCATCCTCGATGTGGAGCAGGACCTGGTCGACGGCGACGACGAATACGGTAGCCTGGAAGCCCGCAAGTACCGCCAGCGCCGCGCCCACGAAAGCCTGTCGCGGCGCGACACCATCACCCTGGCCAGCACCTGGTCGCCGGCCGGCACCTCGACCAACGACAAGTTCCTCGACAATGGCCAGCGCAGCGGTACTTCGCGCCGCGCGCAATCGCAGAACGTACAACTGGCCATGTGGGACCACGCCTTGGGCGAAGAGCCCAGTCGCAACGGCAGCACCCTGTCGGTGTATGGCCGGGTACTGTTCGGTGGGCAAAGCCGCACCGACTACGCACAAAGCATGGGTACCGGCGTCGGCCTGCGCTACAAGCCATTCGGCCAGGCCAACCTCAACCTGTATGCCGAGCTGTACCACCAGCGTCAGATCGACGAAGAGCACTACCGTGGGCTGAGCCTGGGCCAACTGCTGAGCCCGGCCAAGGTCGGTGGCAACTGGGGCGATCTGCGTCACCACGCCGAATCGAGCAACGACCTGCTGTTGCGTGCCACCGCATCGTTCCTCGACCAGGGTGACTGGCGCAACGACTGGCGGGTCGATGAAGACGACTGGAACGAGCGCTTCCTCTACCTCGACGCTGCCTGGTGGACCCGCGCCGGCGACCACGCCTGGCTGTCGCGCTACCAGCAGGGCCATGCCTGGAAACTGCCGGGCAGCTCGCCGCAAACCATCATGCCCTATGGCTTTGTCGAGTTTTCCAGCCAGGACCCGAGCAACGACTGGCGCCAGGACGCCCGGGCCGGGGTTGGCGTGCGCTGGCAATGGTGGTTCGATGACGACCGCTACAACGCCTACCGCGGTACGCTGAAAGTGCGTGCCGAGTACCAGCAATCGCTGGGCGGCAATCTATACGAGCGCGCCAACGGCGTGCTGCTCGGTGCGGAGATGACCTTCTGATGCGTACGTTCCTGGCCCTCTGCCTGCTTGCCCTGTGCCTGCCGGCCAGCGCCGACCAGCGCCTGTTCTACCAACCCCTCAACCGCGACTCCAAGGTCACACCCGCCCAGTGGCAGCAACTGTGGCACGCCACCGTGGCCCAGGGCGGCAAGACCCTGATCGTGCAATGGAGCACCTATGGCGACAGCGATTTCGGTGGTGCCCAGGGCTGGCTGGCCGACAGCCTGCGCAGCGCGCGCGCCCAAGGCCTGCAACTGGTGCTGGGGCTGTACATGGACCCGGCCTATTACCAACGCCTCGACGAACTGGACGGTGAAGGCCTGAACAGTTACTGGAAGGCGCAACTGGGGCGCTCGCTCAGCCAGTACCAGCAACTGCGCCAGACGTGGCAGTTGCCGGTGGATGGCTGGTACCTGCCCATGGAGCTGGACGACCATCATTTTCGCGAGGCCGAGCGCCGCGGTGCCCTGTACAGCCAGTTGCAGGCCTTCAACCGGCAGCTGGACAAACCCTTGCATATCAGCGCTTTCAGCGCCGGCAAACTCTCACCGCGGGTCAATGCCGAATGGCTGGATCAACTGGCCGGGTTGGGCTTGACTGTGTGGTGGCAGGATGGCGCCGGGACCGGGCGCTTGCCCGCGTTGGTACGCCAGGGTTACGAGCAGGCCTTGCCGTGCCGGGTGGGCGTGGTGCGCGAGGCGTTCCGCCAGGTGAGCGCGCCAGGGCAGGCGTTTCGGGCTGAGCCTGCCCAGCCGAAGATGGGCGGCGGGTGCCATGCCGAGGCGGTGTTCGACCTGCGTTACCGGCCATGGGCCCGGGGTGTTCTGCCCACCAATTGAGTCTCCAGGCCTGGCCTCTTCGCGGGCACGCCCGCTCCCACAGGTCCCCCCCGCACCGGAAACCTGTGCGGTCCCTGTGGGAG
>NZ_JBNRIJ010000003.1:228140-232798 GCF_053557675.1 Pseudomonas sp. XP1
CGCCGCCCTGCGCGCCGAATTCCGCCAGCACGAATTCGAGGCCATGCGCCCGTTCTGCCTGCTGGTGTTCTGCGTCAGCATCCTGATCTGGCTGGTCTTCGACCTTATCGTCAGCTTCCTCGGTGGCCAGGGTTTCACCTGGCTTTCCTGCCTGTTCATCACCCTGCTCGGCAGCCTAACCGTGGTACTGCGGTTCACCCGTCGCAGCCATCATTTCGATGTGCTCAACCTGCTGTTCATCGCCTCCATCACTCTGGGCATGCGCCTGGTGATCGAAGGCATCCCGGTGGCCCTGCGCCCGGTGTGGCTGGTGCTCGGGGTGTCCACCGTGCTGTACGCCGTGTCGGTGCTACCGGTGCGGCGCTGGTCGTTCTTCTGCGCCATGGCCATCACCTGGGTGGTGCTCAACCCGTTCTACCACACCCGTATCGGGCCGGACGAACTCGAAGGCGCCATGCTGATCAGCTATGCGGTATTCCTCAGCGGCCTGGTCATCTACAGCTACCTGCAGATGCGCAAGGCCAAGCTGCACAACTTCTACCTGTCCAAGGTGCTGCTGGACCAGGCCTATGTCGATGCCCTGACTGAAATCCCCAACCGCCGTTCGTTCATGACCCAGGCTGAACGCCAGTTGCATCTGGCAACGCCCGGGCAGTACCTGGCGATGATCGACATCGACAACTTCAAACGGGTGAATGACCGCTTCGGCCATGATGTAGGCGATGAAGTGCTCAAACGCGTGGCCACGCATATCAAGGCGAGCATGACCGGTTACGAGTTTGCCCGGCTGGGCGGTGAGGAGTTCGCGATACTGTTCCACGGCCTGGACGAGCAAAGCGCTGTCGAGCAGGTCTGCGGACTGTGCAGCAGGGTGCGCGAGGACCATGCCGATCATCCGGTGACCATCAGCATCGGCCTGGTCCGGGTAGACCGTGGCGATACCTTGACAGCAGCGCTGGTCCGAGCGGACCAGGCTTTGTACGCGGCCAAGCACAGTGGCAAGGACCGGTTCGTGCTGTGGCAACCGGCGCTTTGATGAAACGGCATGGCGCATTGCACGCCATACCCGAATCGCTTAGACGAAATAGCAGACCAGATACGACTTGCCAACGGCGTGATCGGTATTGGCGGTACCGCCCAGGATCAGACGTTGTGAGTCAGGGGCCAACGCACAGCGGGCCACATCGGCACCAGTCTCGATGTTGGTGCGTTTGAGGCCACCGTCACCGAATTTCGGATCGAGTACACCGTCCGCCTGGAACCGCCCTACGAAAAACTCGGTTTCCTTCGCATCATAGGGAATGCCCGTCAGGCCGGCGGCCACGCTACCGCTTTCGCCCCTTGGCTGGCAGTGCACCCAACGCGCGCCAGAAGCGGCCGGGGTCAGATGCACCTCACCGCCATTGAAGGCCGGGTCGAGCCCGCCATCAGCGTTCATGTGGCCCGTTACAGCGGCATAGGGCAATCGGTCGGTGGAGCCACACAGGATCAAGCTTCCGTTCACACGCTCGATCACGTCATAAAACTCGACGCCTACCCTGTTCTTGCCTCGTGGAGCCGTTACCCTGCTGATCCCGCCTGTACCAAAAGTTGGATCCAGCATGCCGTCACGGTCCATGCGCACAACCAACCCCTCACCGTCGGTCGCGCCCCAGGCGACGATTCGTCCATCTGCCAGTTCGGTGACACCCTCCAGCCAAACGTGGGGCTCATCGCGTAGCGGCAATTGCCACACGCCGCCATCATGGAAACAATCGTCCAAAGCGCCACACGCAGTGACGCGTACCAGCAGGCCACAACTTTCCGCCTGCTCGTCGAATCGCGTTACGGCGATCAGTATTTTGCCGTCCTGCTGCTGGATAAGCCCATACGGTTCGTCATACGCAGTCGGGCCCTTCAGCTTGAGCCTGACGATGCCGCCTTCGCCGAAGCAGGTATCCAGGGAGCCATCATGCTTGTAACGCGCCAGCAGCGGATGATTCACGGCCTGGGAGCGATCCTCGGCCAACACGATGAAACCATCATCTGCACAGGCAACCACCTCGACCGGCACCGCACTCACCCCCTGGCCGAAGGGTGCCATGATGAAACCACCGTCGCCGAAGCTAACATCCAGCTGTCCTTCAGCTGTCAGACCAGCCAACCCAACATAGGGCCGACCACCAACCCGGTACTGTGCGACAACGATCAGCCTGGATTGACTGATTGCCAGCCCATGCACGCCGCTCTCCACACCACCGGGAAATACAATTTCAACCTTGCCTTGGTCACCGAAAGCTTTGTCAATTTTGCAACTTCTTGCAGCACTATTATCTAACGTCATGATCTGACTCACAAAGAGAACTTGGAAATGAATTGATTCCATTTGCAGTTCTGTATGTCCAGCCATGCGATAGCGACAAAATATTACTACCCAACAATTTGGGCGCAATGAAAATAAACCCAGGTCCAAAGTTGAAAAAACTTACACCCACTTACATGTAGGAACTCTCAAATCCACTGTAACCCAGAGAGTTTAATCTTTATAAGTATTCACGTTTTCCACCGTCGTCATACCACAGGCAAGCGAATCCTGAACGATGCGCCCCCCAAGGTCGATTGACCGACTGTCAAGGTACCCCCCTGCCCCTCGATAGCTCGACGGCTGATCGCAAGGCCCAGACCGAAACCACCGGTATTGCGGTCACGGCTGCGGTCCAGGCGGTAGAACGGCTGGAAGATCCGCTCACGCTCCTCGGGAGGAATACCAATTCCGTCATCCTCGACCGTCAACAGGCAGGCTCCATCCGCCTCCAGACGCAACCGCAGCAACAGGCTTTGATCGCAATAGCGCATGGCGTTACGCACCAGGTTCTGTACGGCTCGGGCGGTCAGTCGTGGGTCCAGCACGAAGCGTGGCAGCTTGTCCTCGGCCTGCACCTCCCACTGGATGTGCCGAGCATCGAGCTCCTCGGCAAAGCCACCCAGCACGCTGTCGACCAGCTCCAGCAACGACACCTCGACCCGCTCGCGGGCCTGGTCGGCGTTGTACAGCCGGCTGTAGGACAACAGCTCCAGCACCAGCTCATCCAGTTCACGCACATGCCCCACCAGTTCCAGCAAGCGCTTGCGGCTGGCCGGCGGCACTTCGTCGAACAGCAGCACCAGGCCGAAATCCAGCCGGGTAAGCGGCGTGCGCAACTCGTGCGACACCGCATTGAGCAGCTCGCGCTGCTGGTTGACGTGGCGCTCCAGGTCACTGGCCATGGTGTCGAACACACCGGCCAGCTCACCGATGTTGGAGTGCGGCGAGATATGCGTACGCTCGGCCATCTGCCCCTGGCCCAGGCGTCGGGCGGTTTCCTTGAGGCGTTCCAGGTCGCGCCAGTGCGGCCATACCCACAGCAGCAGGCAACCGAGCATGGCTGCACCGATCAGTACGGTCACGCCCCACGACAGCACGTTGATGTCCAGCGGGTCTGGCGGTGAGTGCAGGCGCACCAGCCATTCCTTGTCCAGCGGCACCAGCACGGTCTCGTAATAGCCCCATTCGGCGATACGCACGGCGTACAGGCCATGCTCCAGGCGCGCCTGCTCGTCCACGCTCAGGTCAGCCTGGTCCATGCGCAGCAACTGCAGCTCCAGCGGTGCGAAATCACTGGCCAGCTCCTGCTCCACCGCTGGCCACTGCTCGCGCGGGGCCTGGCGGAACTGGCGCACGATCAGCGATTGAACGCCCTTGGCCTGGTCCAGGTTGTAGGCCATGAAGCGGTCCTGGAACAGGCCGACGATGGTATCGGGAATGAACAACAGCGCACCGGCGTAGGCAACGATGATCACCAGGTACAACCGCACCAGAATCTTCAGCATGGGCAGTCAGCACTCCCACTCGACACGGCTGAACAGGTAGCCCTTGCCCCATACGGTCTTGATCTTGCGCGCTTCGCCGGCGTTATCGTCGAATTTGCGTCGCAGCTTGGAAATGGCCACGTCCACCGAGCGGTCGGTGCCGTTGAACTCGATACCCCGCAGTTGCTGCAGGATGCGGTCGCGGTTCAGCACTTCGCCGGCATTGCGCGCCAGTACCACCAGCAGGTTGTACTCGCCGCTTGACAGCTCCACCTCTTCGCCGCGCCAGCTCACGGTGCGCTCGGCCAGGTCGATGCGCAGGCCACCGATCAGGATCAGGTCGTTGTCCAGCCGCGGCTCGTTGACGCTGCTGCGGCGCAGCAAGGTACGCACCCGGGCCAGCAGCACACGCGGCTCGCAGGGTTTGGTCACGTAGTCGTCGGCGCCCATTTCCAGGCCCAGGACCTGGTCGTGGCTGTCGTCGCGGGCGGTCAGCATCAGGATCGGCAGGCCCTGGGACTCCTGGCGCAGCAGGCGGCACAGCTGCAGGCCATCGATGCCCGGCAGCATCAGGTCGAGGATGACCAGGTCGGGCTTTTGCCGGCGGTACTCGTCCAGCACCTGATCGCCACGGGCGATCACCTGGACATGGAAGTCGTTGCGTTGCAGGTAGCTGGCGATCAGCTCGGACAGGGCGCTGTCGTCTTCGACCAGGAAAATATTCGGCATAGGCGCTTGGGAATCTGGGTTGGGGTAAGACCTCACCGGCCTCTTCGCGGGCTTGCCCGCTCCCACAGGGACCGCACAGCACTTGAAAGCTGTGCAGTCCC
>NZ_JBNRIJ010000003.1:232921-238007 GCF_053557675.1 Pseudomonas sp. XP1
TTCACACTCGTCCTACAGGTATTAACAGCCACCCAAGGAACGCCTGCCGTAGCATACAGGCGGTCATCATCGGAAGATCCGTATGTCTACTACCCTACCCCCACGCTTGCGCCCATTGGCGCTTCTGGCGTTTCTGAGCCTGTCCCTGGCCGGCTGCGACGACAGCGCCGAACAGGAAGAACAGGCCCCCACCCCGCAAGTGCGGGTGGAAACCCTGCAACTGCAACCACTGGCCATCAGCAGTGAACTCAGCGGCCGCATCCTCGCACCACGCACCGCCGAAGTGCGCGCGCGGGTCGCGGGCGTGGTGCTCAAGCGGGTGTACCGCGAAGGCAGCGACGTCAAGCAGGGCGATGTGCTGTTCCTGATCGACCCGGCGCCGTTCAAGGCCGACCACGACAGCGCCCGCGCCACCCTGGCCAAGGCCGAAGCCACCCTGTACCAGGCGCGCCTGCAGGAGCAGCGCTATCGCGATCTGGTCGACGACAAGGCCGTCAGCCGCCAGGAATACGACAACGCCAAGGCCAGCTACCTGCAGGCCGATGCCGAAGTGGCCGAGGCCAGGGCTGCGCTGGAGCGCGCCCGCCTCAACCTCGGCTACGCCACCGTGACCGCGCCGATTTCCGGCCGTATCGGCCGCGCCCAGGTCACCGAAGGTGCGCTGGTCGGGCAGAACGAGACCACGCCATTGGCGACCATCCAGCAGCTGGACCCGATCCACGCCGATGTCACCCAGTCGACCCGCGAGCTCAACGCCCTGCGCCGCGCCCTGCGTGCCGGCGAGCTGCAGCAGGTCGGCGACGGTCAGGCCCGGGCCACGCTGATCCAGGACGATGGCAGCACCTACCCGCTGCCGGGCAAACTGCTGTTTTCCGACATCAGCGTCGACCCCAGCACCAACCAGATCACCCTGCGCAGCGAGTTCCCCAACCCGGACCTCGACCTGCTGCCCGGCAGCTACGTGCGCGTGCGCCTGGAGCAAGCCGTGCAGCCCAAGGGCCTGAGCGTGCCGCAGCGCGCCATCCTGCGCGACAGCGCTGGCGTGCCCAAGGTGCTGGTGGTCGACCCGCAGGCCCGGGTCAGCGACCGCCAGGTAGTACTGGGCAGCGCCCAGGGCGACCGCTGGATCGTCAGCGAAGGCCTGGCCCCCGGCGAACGGGTGGTGGTCGAAGGCCTGCAACACGTCAAGGCCGGTGACCAGGTGCAGGTCGACAACGCACCAGGGGCATCGCCCATCGCACAGCACACTGGCCAGTGAGGGCCTGATTCATGCCGCAATTCTTCATCGACCGCCCGGTATTCGCCTGGGTGGTCGCCCTGTTCATCCTGCTGGCCGGTGCCCTGGCCATCCCGCAGTTGCCGGTGGCCCAGTACCCCAACGTGGCCCCGCCGCAGGTGGAAATCTACGCCGTTTACCCGGGCGCATCGGCGGCGACCATGGACGAGAGCGTGGTCAGCCTGATCGAGCAGGAACTCAACGGCGCCGATAACCTGTTGTACTTCGAGTCGCAGAGCAGCCTGGGCAGCGCGACCATCACTGCCACCTTCGCCCCGGGTACCAACCCGGATCTGGCCCAGGTCGACGTGCAGAACCGCCTGAAAGTGGTCGAGTCGCGGCTGCCGCGCCCGGTGACCCAGCAAGGCCTGCAGGTGGAAAAGGTCTCCACAGGCTTCCTGCTGCTGGCCACCCTCACCTCCGAAGACGGCAAGCTCGACGAAACCGCCCTGTCGGATATCCTGGCGCGCAACGTGATGGACGAAATCCGCCGCCTCAAGGGCGTCGGCAAGGCCCAACTGTACGGTTCGGAGCGTGCCATGCGCATCTGGATCGACCCGCGCAAGCTGATCGGTTTCAACCTCACGCCCAACGACGTGGCCGAGGCAATCGCCGCGCAGAACGCCCAGGTGGCCCCAGGCAGCATTGGTGACCTGCCCTCCCGTGGCACCCAGGAAATCACCGCCAACGTGGTCGTCAAGGGCCAGCTGAGCACCCCCGAGGAGTTCGCCGGGATTGTCCTGCGTGCCAACCCGGACGGTTCCACGGTGACCATCGGCGATATCGCACGGGTCGAGATCGGTGCCCAGGAATACCAGTACGGTACGCGCCTGAACGGCAAGCCGGCCACTGCCTTCAGCGTGCAGCTGTCGCCGGGCGCCAACGCCATGGAAACCGCCACCCTGGTGCGGGCGAAGATGCAGGACCTGGCACGCTACTTCCCCGAAGGCGTCAAGTACGACATCCCCTACGACACCTCGCCATTCGTCAAAGTTTCGATCGAACAGGTCATCAACACGCTGTTCGAAGCCATGCTGCTGGTGTTCGCGGTGATGTTCCTGTTCCTGCAGAACCTGCGCTACACCCTGATCCCGACACTGGTGGTGCCGGTGGCCCTGATGGGTACCTTCGCCGTGATGCTGGCCATGGGCTTCTCGGTCAACGTGCTGACCCTGTTCGGCATGGTGCTGGCCATCGGCATCCTGGTCGACGATGCCATCGTGGTGGTGGAAAACGTCGAGCGGATCATGGCCGAGGAAGGCCTGCCGCCCAAAGAGGCCACGCGCAAGGCGATGGGCCAGATCAGCGGCGCGATCGTCGGCATTACCCTGGTGCTGGTGGCGGTGTTCCTGCCCATGGCCTTCATGCAAGGCTCCGTGGGGGTGATCTACCAGCAGTTCTCGCTGTCGATGGCCGTGTCGATCCTGTTCTCGGCGTTCCTGGCCCTCAGCCTGACCCCGGCGCTGTGTGCCACCCTGCTCAAGCCGGTGGCCAAGGGCGAACACCACGAACGCAAGGGCTTCTTCGGCTGGTTCAACCGCCGCTTCGAGGGCATGAGCAACGGCTACCAGCGCTGGGTGATGAAGGCGCTCGAGCGCAGCGGCCGGTACCTGCTGGTATACGTGCTGCTGCTGGCGGTGCTGGGCTATGGCTTCAGCCAGCTGCCCACGGCGTTCCTGCCCACCGAAGATCAGGGCTACACCATCACCGATATCCAGCTGCCGCCAGGCGCCAGCCGCATGCGCACCGAGCAGGTGGCGGCGCAGATCGAGTCGCACAATGCCGAAGAGCCGGGCGTGGGTAACACCACCTTGATCCTGGGTTTCAGTTTCTCGGGTAGCGGCCAGAACGCGGCACTGGCCTTCACCACCCTCAAGGACTGGTCCGAACGCGGCGCCGATGACAGCGCCCAGTCGATCGCCGACCGCGCGACCATGGCCTTCACCCAGCTCAAGGACGCCGTGGCCTATGCCGTGCTACCGCCCCCGATCGACGGCCTTGGCGAGTCGACCGGCTTCGAGTTCCGCCTGCAGGACCGCGGCGGCATGGGCCACGCCGAGCTGATGGCCGCCCGCGACGAGCTGCTGGCCAATGCCACCAGGAGCAAGGTGCTGACCAACGTGCGCGAAGCCTCGCTGGCGGAAAGCCCGCAGGTGCAGCTGGAAATCGACCGCCGCCAGGCCAATGCCCTGGGCGTATCGTTTGCCGATATCGGCTCGGTGCTGGACGTGGCCGTGGGTTCCAGCTACGTCAACGACTTCCCCAACCAGGGGCGCATGCAGCGGGTGGTGGTGCAGGCCGAAGGCGACCAGCGCAGCCAGGTCGAAGACCTGCTGAAGATCCACGTGCGCAACGACAGCGGCAAGATGGTGCCACTGGGCGCCTTCGTCCAGGCCAGGTGGGTCAGCGGCCCGGTGCAGCTGACCCGCTACAACGGCTACCCGGCGGTGTCGATTTCCGGCGAACCGGCGGCTGGCTACAGTTCGGGCGAAGCCATGGCCGAGATCGAGCGCCTGGTAGCCCAGTTGCCGGCCGGTGCCGGCCTGGAATGGACTGGTCTGTCGCTGCAGGAGCGGCTGTCCGGCAGCCAGGCACCGATGCTGATGGCGCTGTCGTTGCTGGTGGTGTTCCTGTGCCTGGCAGCGTTGTACGAAAGCTGGTCGATCCCCACCGCAGTTCTGCTGGTAGTACCGCTGGGCGTGCTCGGTGCGGTGCTGGCGGTGACCCTGCGCGGCATGCCCAACGACGTGTTCTTCAAAGTCGGCCTTATCACCCTGATCGGCCTGTCGGCGAAGAACGCCATCCTGATCATCGAGTTCGCCAAGAGCCTGGTCGACCAGGGCGTGGATGCCGTCGACGCCGCCGTGCAGGCCGCGCGCCTGCGCCTGCGGCCGATCGTGATGACCTCGCTGGCGTTCATCCTCGGCGTGGTACCACTGGCCATTGCCAGCGGCGCCAGTTCGGCCAGCCAGCAGGCGATCGGCACCGGCGTGATTGGCGGCATGCTCAGCGCCACCCTGGCGGTGGTGTTCGTGCCGGTGTTCTTCGTGGTGGTGATGCGCCTTGCCGGGCGACGCCAGGCGGGTGCCGACACGCAGGCCGTGACCAGCGACAGCTGACTGGACAAGCCCCGCGTGAAATGGGAGGGTTCCCGGCATTGACTGCCCGGAACCCTTTTTCATGCCTGATGCCCTTCCCCCCTGCTCCATCCTCATTCTCGCCGGTGGCCGCGGCCAGCGCATGGGCGGCCGTGACAAGGGCCTGGTCGACTGGCAGGGCAAACCGCTGGTGGCGCATGTGCAGCGCGTGGTACGGCCGCTCAGCGATGACCTGGTGATTTCCTGCAACCGTAACCAGCAGGCCTACCGGGCGTATGCCGACCAGTTGGTGGGCGATGCCGAGGCGGACTACCCCGGGCCGTTGGCGGGGGTGATTGCCGGGCTAAAGGTGGCGCGGCATGAATGGGTAGTGCTTCTGGCCTGTGATGCGCCGCTGGTTGACCGGGGGTTGATCGAAGACTTGCTGCGGCTGGCGGTGACCAGTGACAGTGCGGCGATGGTGCGCCAGGGTGGGTACTGGCAGCCGATGTTCAGCGTGCTGCCACGCAGGGTGTTGCCGGTGCTGGAGCAGGCCTGGGCGGCGGGCGAGCGGAGTTTGCAGAAGGCCTTGCTGCGTGAAGCGGTGCAGGGGCTGGAATGTGCCGACGATGATCGCAGGTTGAGCAACTTCAACAGCCCGGAGCTGTTGCAAGGCTGAGGTCATCCGCTGCCTGCCCTGGCCTCTTCGCGGGCACGCCCGCTCCCACAGGTA
>NZ_JBNRIJ010000003.1:238149-239837 GCF_053557675.1 Pseudomonas sp. XP1
CGCATGCGGAACTTCTGCACCTTGCCGGTCACCGTCATCGGGAACTCATCGACAAAGCGGAAATACCGCGGCACCTTGAAGTGCGCTATCCGCGCCTTCGCCCAATCGCGCAGTTCCTCCGCACTGGCCGTATGCCCCGGGTGCAGCCGCACCCAGGCCACGATCTCTTCACCGTACTTGCTGCATGGCACGCCAATCACCTGCACATCTGCCACCGCCGGGTGGGTGAAGAAGAACTCTTCCAGTTCACGCGGGTAGATGTTCTCGCCGCCGCGAATGATCATGTCCTTGCTGCGCCCGACAATACGCACATAGCCCTGCTCGTCCATCACCGCCAGGTCGCCGGTATGCATCCAGCCTTCCTCGTCGATGCTTTCGGCCGTGGCCTTGGGGTTGTTCCAGTAGCCCAGCATCACGCTGTAACCCCGGGTGCACAGCTCGCCGATTTCGCCACGCGGCAGGGTGTTGCCATCGGCATCGATCACCTTGTTCTCCAACCGCGGCTGGGTGCGCCCGACGCTGGTCACGCGGCGCTCCAGGTCGTCGCTGGCGCCGGTCTGCAGCGACACCGGGCTGGTTTCGGTCATGCCGTAGGCAATCTGCACCTCGGCCATGTGCATCTCGCCGATAACCCGGCGCATCACTTCGATCGGGCAGGTGGCACCGGCCATGATCCCGGTACGCAGGCTCGACAGGTCGAACTCGCCACGCTGGGGGTGGTCCAGTTCGGCGATGAACATGGTCGGCACACCGTACAACGCAGTGGCCTTTTCTTCCGCCACCGCACGCAGGGTAGCCAACGGGTCGAAGGCGTCGCTGGGGTAGATCAGGGTGCTGCCGTGGGTCATGCAGCCGAGGTTGGCCATGACCATGCCAAAGCAGTGGTACAGCGGCACCGGCACCACCAGCCGGTCATGCTCGGTCAGGCCCAGGCTTTCACCGACCATGTAGCCGTTGTTGAGGATGTTGCTGTGGCTGAGGGTGGCGCCTTTCGGGAAACCGGTGGTGCCCGAGGTGTACTGGATATTGATCGGGTCGTCGCAGCGCAGCTGTGCCTGGCGCTCGGCAAGGGCTTCGCGGCTGACGGCCGCGGCACGGGCCTGCAGGTCGTGCCAGGCGAGAAAGCCCGGCGGTGGCGCGACGGCCAGGCTGACCACACCGCGCAACTCGGGGAAGCGTTCGCAGATCAGGCCGCCCGGCTGGCCGCCGGCCAGGCCCGGGACCAGGCCCAGCAGCATGGCGTGGTAGTCGGAGGTCTTGAACGCGTCGGCGCAGATCACCCAGCGGCAGCCGGACTGGCCGAGGGCGTAGTCCAGTTCGCTGGAGCGGTAGGCCGGGTTGATGTTGACCAGGATCGCACCGACCTTGGCGCTGGCGAACTGGGTGATGCACCACTCTGCGCAGTTGGGTGCCCAGATGCCGAGGCGGTCACCCGGCTGCACGCCCAAGGCCATCAGCGCACGGGCGTGCCGGTCGACGGCTTCGGCCAGTTGCTGCCAGGTGTAGCGCAGGGCCTGGTGGCGGACGACCAGGGCGTCACGGTCAGGGAAGCGGGCGACGGTGGTATCGAAGGCGTCGCCGATGCACTGGGTAAGCAGGGGTTTGTCCTGGTTGCCCTGGGAGTAGCTTGGCTGGGGCATGGCGGTCTCTTGTTGTTCTTGTATTGTCTGTACCGGCCTCTTCGCGGG
>NZ_JBNRIJ010000003.1:239976-244732 GCF_053557675.1 Pseudomonas sp. XP1
ACGGATGAACACCTGCGGCGTGGTGGTGGACATGTCCCCACCCGGCAACTTGATGTTCTTCACTTTCTCCAGCGTATCCGGGTTGAACACCGCCAGGTCGTTGAAGGTGCCGCCCAGGTACAACTTGTCGCCCTTCTTGTCGAAGGCCACGCAGTAGTAAGTGTGGTCCAGATTCGCCGCCTTGATCAGCTTGCGCTGTTTGAGGTCGTACTTGGCCAGGCGGTTGAGCACGCCGTAGATCTGGTTCGGGTCTTTTGGCGAACGCAGCCCGGTGAAGTACAGCTCGGTCAGGTCGGCAAATTCCTGGGTGTGGGTCTTGCCGGTCTTCAGGTCGACGCTCAGGTAGCCATACAGCAGATCGGCGGTGGCCGGGTCCTGCTTGTCATCCTTGAACCTGGCAATGGTGTACAGCATAGAGAACTCGTGGCGCGGGCTCTGGTGCGGCCAGAAGTACAGCACGTCCGGGGCGCTGTAGCCTTTGCGGTTCCAGTTGCGCAGCGGCAAGGCCACCGTGTACTTGCCAGTATTCACGTCCATCTTGTAGATGTCCGGCCCGGCGACGTACAGGCTGCCATCGTCCGCCGCACGCATCAGGTACACCTGGCGCGGCATCGGGAAAGTGCGCACCGGCTTGGCCTCCAGGCCATCGGCGGTGCTGAACACTTCCAGCCGCGGTGGCTTGACCACGTAGTGGTCGTTCAGGCGCTGGGTCGGGTTGACCGTGGCGTACACTTCCTTGCCGTCCGGGCTGATGGCGAACGAGTACATCGACCGGCCCACCTCACCCGGCACACTGGACAGGTTGGCGTGGAAGGTGTTTTTGCAGGTGTCCAGATCGATGCCGTAGATGTCGCCGTAGTGGTTGTTGAGCACGTAGGCGGTGCGGTTGTCCGGCGCCATCATCGCGGTGCCGGGGCCGAACTTGTCGGGCATCACGCAGCTCTTGTACACCGTGTCACTGGCCACATCGACCACGTGCAGGTTGTTCGGGTAGTTGGTCACGATCATGTATTCGTGACCAGCCTTCAGCGCCGGCCCGGTGTCGGCGGCCTGTACCAGCCCGGCACAGGCCGCGGCGGCGATGGTGAGCGCGAGTGACGCGCAGCGTCCAGCTTTCATGCGGTTTCCCCTTGTCATTCTTGTTGGGCCGGTCACTTGTCTTTCGGGAACACGGTGCCGAGGTTGCGCCAGTCTTCCGCCGAGTTGCTCGCCTGGGCGTTCCAGTCCTGGTAGGTGCTCATCATGTCCGGCACCTGGGCCGGCCACCAGCAAGGGTCGGAACAGCCATACAGGTCGGCCTCCATCGGCTGGCACAGCGAGCTCACGCCACCAAAGGCGTCCACTTCCCAGCCCGGGTCGGTGGTGGCGGTGCAGCCCGCCACTGCGCTCATGGCCATGACTTCTTCGACACGGTCTTCGGCGGCGGCCTGCTCGAGGATGCGCGCCTTGTTGTTCAGGGGCTTCAAGTGCTTCATGTCAGTGCGCCTTCCGCGGGGTGATGTAGCGATCGATGAAGGCCGGGTTGGCGGCCATGATGCGGCTGTAGACCTCGATGCCGAAGTCGACCCAGTCGCGCATCAGTTCGCAATAGTGGTAGGTCGGGTGCTGCGGGTCGCCATAGCGGGCATAGCTTTCGTGGTAGCAACCGCCGGAGCACAGGTTGCGGATGCGGCAGCTGTCGCAGCCGGTGTTGCTGCGGTCCAGGCGTTGCGACAGGAAGTCGTTAAGCTGCGCCTGCTTCACGCCCTGGTGCACATTGCCGAAGGTCGGCAGGCTGGAACCGGTGAAGCGGTGGCACAGGTTCAGCTCGCCCTCATGGTCCACGGCCAGCATCTTCAGCCCGGCGCCGCACGGCAGGGCCTTCTTGTGGCCTTCATGGATGTCGGTGATCAGCTGGTGCAGGTTGGAGAAGCCGATGTTGCGGTGCTCCAGCGCAGCCTCCAGGTAGCGCCGGCCCAGCGCCTTCATGTTGGCGAACACCTGCACCAGTTCTTCGCCGGTGAGGTTGAAGTTGGCCATATCGCCGGAGGTGACCGGGGCAAAGCCGACTTCAGCGAACCCCAGTTCGTTGAACAGGTGGTTCCAGATGGTCTCGACGTCGGTGATGCCACGGGTCAGCGTGACCCGAGCGCCCACCGGGCGGCTGTGGTAGCGCGACAGCAGCATGTCGACCTTGCGCCTTACCACGTCATAGGTGCCCTGCCCGCCCACGGTGATGCGGTTGCGGTCGTGCACGGTCTTGGGGCCATCGATGCTGACCGACAGGCCGAACCGGTGGGCATTGAGCCAGTCGACGATCTCTTCGGTGAGCAAGGTGGCATTGGTGGTCATGATGAACTCCACCTGCTTGCCAGCCTCGGCGAAGCGCCGCTCGCAGTAGGCGACCATGTGCTCGATCAAAGGCCGGTTGGACAGCGGCTCGCCACCAAAGAACACCACGCTGTAGCGCTGCTCGTCGGGCGACTCCTTGAGCAGCATCTCCACCGAAGCCTCGGCGGTGGCGGTACTCATCTTCTTGCCCGCGGACGGTTTGTCCAGGTCTTCCTTGTAGCAGTAGGTGCAGCTGAGGTTGCAGCCGGTGTTGACGTTGAGCACCACAGTGTTCAGCGCCGTGCGCTCGACCTGCCTGAGGGCGATTTCCGGGGTCAGCGGCGAGCCGTCGCTGACCAGCTCCAGCGCGATCAGCTCGCGCAGGGTGTCCTGGATATCGCTGCCGGCAAACTGCTGGCCAAGGCGCTGCATCAGCTCCTCGGCCGAACAGCCTTGCTGGCGCAGGGTGTCGATGATGCCGCCGGTCACCGCGTCGGCGGTGAACAGCGAACTGCTGGGGATATGGAACAGCATGCGGTCGGCGTCGACCTGCACTTCATGCAGGTTGCGTTCGACCAGGTTCAGTAGCGCGCCCATGGCGACCTCCCGATAAACGATCCGTTGGAAAACCGTAAGCCCCTGCCGTTACGGCAGCGGCGGGTTGTTCCAGCGCTGTACGGTGACGATCATGTGCCCTTCACCAGTCTGGCCACCGTCGGCCAGGGTGGCGATGACCTTCAGGTTGCCGGCGTTGTTGGTCATCATCTTGCGCTCCGGGTTGGGGCCGGCACCGCCTGGCACGAACACGCCATCGGCCTGCATCTTCCCGGCAAACTTGACGTCTTCGTCCTCGACCGCACGCTCGTTGAATGGCTCGACCTTCCAGCTGGCCGGCAGGTAGCCGATGCGCAGCGGCTGGCCATTGGCGTCCTTGCCCCAGGCTTCGGCCTCGAAACGGCCCTGCACCTTGGGCACCGAAGCGCCGTTCTCGCCGATGCGGGCGATGGAAAACGCCGGCACCACCTTCACTTCCTCGACCTTGTCGTACACCGCCAGGTTGACACCCTTGAGCGTCCCTACGGCGACTTCGCGCTGGCCAGGCTTGGCATCGGCCGCGGCGCGGGCCTTCAGCCGTACCAGGGTCGGGGTCTGCTCCAGCACCTCGGTCACTTCCACGCCAGCGCCCAGGTCCGGTTTGCCGGCCAGGCCGCTGCCGACCAGGGTGATCTCGCTTTCGCCACCAGCCTTGATGAATGCCGGCTGTACCGCCAGCAGGCGCGCCTTGCCCTCCTTCACCGCGGTGAAGTCCAGGCCACGCTCGTCGTGCTCGGCCTCGAACATGCGGCCCTTCATTTCGCCATCCAGCGCGGCGAACACCTGGCGCAGGTTGGCGTCGCCCACCTTGACGTTGCCACGCCATTCATAGCCGTTGTAGAGGATCGCCGAACCGCTGCCATTGAACGGTGTGCCGTCGGCATACGCACCCTTGACCTCGACCTTGAAGGTGTCACCCTGGTCAGGCGTGACGCTCATCACCCCGCGCACGTCGCCCTTGGCCAGCATGTGGCCGCTGAATGCCCACTGCCCCGGCAGCGCATCGGCCTTGGGCCTGGCTTTCTGCCATTCGGCCCATGCCGCGCTTTCCAGCGGGTAGCGCTTGGCCAGGTCAGGCACCACTTGCTGCAGGGCGATCGGCAGCCAGTCGCGGTCACGCGCCTGGGCCTGGTATTCGAGGGACGGCCACTGGCCGAGATGGAAGTTGACCAGATGCTCCCATTCCTTGGCCGGGCGCCGCTGCAAGGCGACACGGGCACCGGAGTGGCAACGGCCACAGGTTTCGCTGAGCTGGGTGTCGAACTGCTCGACGGTGTTCAGCCGGCGCTCCATGGCATAACGCACCCCATCGGTTTCGCTGGGCGCCAGGCCCTGCTTGTCGGCCAGGTACTTGACCAGGGTGCGGCGGTCGTCGTCGCTGATCTGCAGGCCGTGCATCACCTGCATGCGGGCGATGCTCATCAGCCAGCCTTCCGGCGTCTTGCGCTGGTGACTGATACGGCTGTAGGCGTCGTTGCCTTCGGGGATATGGCACCCCATGCACTTGTTCTGCAACAGGCTCGGGCCCTGCTCGGCCGCCATGGCCTGGGTGCTCAGCAGCGCGGCGGCGACCAGCGCCAGTTTGCCCGCTTGCCGCCGGAGTCGAGTCGTCTTCAAGGTCAGACCTCCACGGTTGTTGTTCTTATCGTTGTCGCACGCTTTGGTACAGCAGGTGTGCATGTGACGGTAGTGATACAGGAACTGTGCCAGGTGCTGTAAAAGTGTTTTCTTTCAATCTTTTAACCGGTTTTCCGGCCTTGGCCAGCAGCAGGTATGGCCAACTGCAGCGTGCCATTTCGCGACAGGGTGTTTCATCCTGAGACAAGGGCTGCTGCGCAGGCCAATCGCCGGG
>NZ_JBNRIJ010000003.1:244895-266352 GCF_053557675.1 Pseudomonas sp. XP1
TGCAATCCCAACCTTGCCCCAGGACAAAAACCAACCTGCTCAACGGCTTGCGGCCATCTGCCGACCTTGGCACGCCCATTGCGCCTGTGCCCGTCACATCCAATGACAAGAGGCACCGTCCCATGCTTTCCGAACTGCCCATCCTGCCCGCCACCCGCGCCTTTCTCGAACGCAAGCTGAAGATGCGCATCGGCGCCGACTGGCAGGACGCCGCCAGCGGTCGCACCCTGTCGTTCCGCAACCCGGCCACTGGCGAGGTACTGGGTGAAGTGCCCGCCGCCGAGGCCGAAGATGTCGACCGCGCCGTGCGCGCCGCGCGCCAGGCCTTCGATGATTCGCCGTGGAGCCGCCTGCGTCCACGCGAACGGCAGAACCTGCTGTGGCGCCTGGCCGACCTGATGGAACGCGACGCCCGCCAGCTGGCCGAACTGGAATGCCTGAACAATGGCAAGAGCGCCGCCGTGGCCCAGGTGATGGACGTGCAACTGGCCATCGACTTCCTGCGCTACATGGCCGGCTGGGCTACCAAGATCGAGGGTAGCACCGTCGAAGCCTCGATGCCGTTGATGCCCAACGACCAGTTCCATGGTTTCGTGCGACGCGAGGCAGTGGGCGTGGTCGGCGCCATCGTCGCCTGGAACTTCCCGTTGCTGCTGGCTTGCTGGAAGCTCGGCCCGGCCCTGGCTACCGGTTGCACCGTAGTGCTCAAGCCCGCCGACGAAACCCCGCTGAGCGTGCTCAAGCTGGCTGAGCTGGTGGACGAAGCCGGCTACCCGGCTGGCGTGTTCAACGTGGTCACCGGCACCGGCCTGAACGCTGGCGCCGCACTCAGCCGCCACCCCGGCGTGGACAAGCTGACCTTTACCGGCTCCACCGAGGTCGGCAAGCTGATCGGCAAGGCGGCCATGGACAACATGACCCGCGTCACCCTGGAACTCGGTGGCAAGTCGCCGACCATCGTCATGCCCGACGCCAACCTTCAGGAAGCCGCTGCCGGCGCCGCCACGGCGATCTTCTTCAACCAGGGCCAGGTATGCTGCGCCGGGTCCCGCCTGTACGTGCACCGCAAGCACTTCGACAACGTGGTGGCCGACATCGCCGGCATCGCCAACGGCATGAAGCTGGGCAGCGGCCTTGACCCGGCGGTGCAGATGGGCCCGCTGATTTCGGCCAAGCAGCAGGACCGCGTCACCGGCTACATCGAGCTTGGCCGCGAGCTGGGTGCGACCATTGCCTGCGGCGGCGAAGGCTTCGGGCCGGGTTACTTCGTCAAGCCGACGGTGATCGTCGATGTCGACCAGCGCCACCGCCTGGTGCAGGAAGAGATCTTCGGGCCGGTGCTGGTGGCGATGCCGTTCGATGACATCGACGAAGTGATCGGCATGGCCAACGACAACCCCTACGGCCTGGGTGCGAGCATCTGGTCCAACGACCTGGCCGCCGTGCACCGGATGATCCCGCGCATCAAGTCAGGGTCGGTGTGGGTCAACTGCCACAGCGCCCTCGACCCTGCCTTGCCGTTTGGCGGCTACAAGATGTCCGGGGTCGGCCGTGAGATGGGGGCCGCTGCCATCGAGCACTACACCGAGCTGAAGTCGGTGTTGATCAAGCTCTGATCTTCAGCCAGTACCGGCCCTTTCGCGGGTAAACCCGCTCCCACAGGATCACCACAGGCCTGAATACTGTGGGGTCCTTGTAGGAGCAGCCTTGTGCTGCGAAGACGCCGGCACAGGCAACCCGAAAACAACAACAAAAACATGGAGCACACCATGAGGCACAAACTCGCCTGCACATTGGCCCTGCTGTTCGCCGCCCAAGTCACCCAGGCCTACGAGCTGTACAACCACGACGGCACCACCCTCAACGCCGACCTCGAAGCCCTGTTCGGCGCCTTCCACAGCGACGAAAGCTTCAACCTGGCCGGCAACCGCAAGCCCGGCAGCACCGCCTGGCAGGAAGGCTACGTCAAGTATGGCCTCAGCGGCAGCCAGGCCCTGGCCGACAGCGGCGCGCTCTACGGCGCCTTCAACCTGCTCAGCTCCGCCACCTGGGGCGATGGCGATGCCGCCGGCCTTACCCTGGGCGACGAGCGCCGCACCGCCATCGAAGACCTGTACCTGGGCTGGCGCTCGGCCAACCTGTTCCCGGCCCTGGGGGAGGACGGCGTGGATATTTCCGGCGGCCGCCAAGTGGTGACCCTGGGCGACGGTTTCCTGATCCAGGGCGATCCGGTGAACCTGGGCAAGGTCGACCTGGGCGCCAACTTCGACCGCGGCGGTGCCTACTACCTGGCCGCACGCAAGGCCTTCGACCGCACCGCCGTGCTGCGCCTGGGCGGCAAGCAAGGCTGGCGCAGCGACCTGATGTGGCTGAAGTCCGACAACCATTACCAGGCCGACACCTCACTGGCGGTGGCCAACCTGGAACACGTCGCCGACGCCGGCACCGTGGGCCTGAGCTGGATCCGCGGCCTCGACGTGGACCAGCGCTACGCGCAGATCATGGGCCTGGAACACCGTGACGGCATGGACACCGCCAGCCTGCGCGGGCGTGGCAACCTGGGGGTGAAAGACCTGGAGCTGGCCGCCGAGTACGTGACCCAGGACAAAACCGGCGGGCGGGAGAACGCCTGGTACCTGGAAGGCAACTGGACCTTCTCCGAACTGCCCTGGTCACCCACCGCCACCTACCGCTACAGCCGCTTTTCCGAAGACTTCGACCCGTTGTTCTATGGCTTGAGCCGTGGCTATGGCACCTGGTTCCAGGGTGAGGTGGCAGCCAACTATGCCGGGCCGTTCAACAGCAACAGCCAGGTACATCACGTGGCGTTGAAGGGCAAACCACGGGCCAACCTGACCGTCGGGGCGCTGTACTTCGACTTCGATACGCTGGACACCGACCAGGGCAACCTGGGCGGGCGGGAGCTGGACCTGTATGTGGAATGGATGGTCAATGACCATCTGCTGATCAGCCCGCTGGTAGGGTTCTACAAGCCGGAGCGCAACGCGGCCGATGGCGGCACGCAGTTGGGCGGGCGGGATACCGGGACCTATATGCAGTTGATCGTCGGGACTTTCTTCTGATTCGAAATCCTGGGGCTGCTGCGCAGCCCATCGCGACACAAGGCCGCTCCCACAGGTACAGCGCTGCCCTCAGGCATGGCGTGAACCTGTGGGAGCGGCCTTGTGTCGCGAAAGGGCCGCAAAGCGGCCCCTGCAATCTCAAGCCAGACCCTGCTCCAACAACCACCGCCGCACCATTCTCTGCTGCTCCCCCGACAGGCCCGACACCACTGCCTCAAGAGGCCGACCAGCCTGCAACTCCCGCACCGCCGGCGCCAGCTCCACCCCCTGCAAATGCCACACCCCCAACGGCTGATCCGCCGTCACCACCACTTCCGCCTCATCCACCAGCCCGTCACGCAACACCGGCCGCCGCTCGACCCTCACCGCACTCCAGTCCGCCGCCACGTGCAATGCCTGCATGTCCGGCCACCCCTGCCGCCGTGCCCAGAACGGCTGCCCCACGCGCCCCTGCTCTTGGCCATAGAAATCCCGCCCGATCCGGGCAAAGCGCAAAAACAGCTGTTCGATCCGCTGCTGGTGAAACTGCCGCGCCAACCCTGCCCGCTCGGGCCTGCGCAGCAAGGTATTGATCACCACCGGCGCCTGCAGCGCCGAAGACAGCGACTGGAAGATCCCGTTGCCCGATAGTGGGTCAACGGCCATCGCGGCATCGCCCACGCGTATCCAGTCCTGCCCGACGCACTCACCAGCCAGAATCGCGGTACTGCTGCGAGCATGCACCTCTGCCGACGCCAATGCCCTGGCATCGAACAGCTCGGCCACCAGCGCGCTGTCGGCTCGCCGCGCCGCGCAGTAATCCGCCAACCCGGCCTTGCCCGGCAGCCCCGCGGCGTCCAGGGTGACTTGCCAGTAGCAGCGGCCGTCTTCCAGGCGCGCCATCCACGCCCAGCCATCCGCCAGGCTCTCCACCGCCGATGCGGACGCCCCGGGGGCGGCCTGCCAGACATTCAGCAAGCTGACCGTCTCCGGCCCGCGCAGGCGATCGGCAGCCAGCGGGGCCTGACGGCCTCGGGCTTCGACCAGGAAATCGGCCTGCAGTACCTGCCCGTCGTCCAGGCGAATACCATGACCGACTTCGCGAACCACCTCACGCACCCGCCCCTCGACCACGCTCACACCCGCACGCTGAAGGTCGTCGCGCAGCGCCCGGTCAAACCTTTGCCGATCCAGCAGAAATTCCTGGTTCAGGTGCAGCTGCTGGCCATTCCAGTGCACTTGCCGAGTCGCCGGCATTGCCGCCTGGCGCAACGCCCCGCCAAGGCCGGCGTGGCGCAGACCCTCCAGCACCCGCTGCGAAACCCCTTCGACCGCCGCAAACCGGCGCCATTCGGACACCACCGTCACCGCATAGCCCAGCCGCCGCAGGCCAATGGCCGTGGCCGCACCCGCAGGGCCTGCCCCCAGCACCACAATGCGTGGTTCAGCCATGGCCGGCACCTCGTCGCTCAGGGCCGGCAAACGCCGCGTGGAGGCGCAACCAGTCATGAACCTGCGGGTGGTCCATGCCCGGCTGATCACGCAGCAACGCAGCCACCCTGCCACTCAGGGCCGCACAGCCCAGGCTCGCGCCCGCCCTGCCGCCCACGCCCACATAACCGCCAAAGTCCGCCTGCCGGGTACCCAGCCAGGACCACTGGCCCGGCGCACAGCGGGCATCGCCGGTAACCCGGATCACCCCGGGGTAGCTGGCCGGATACACCGGCCCGCCCTGGGCCGGGCTGGAGGCGCACAACAGCACACCCGCGGCCAAAGCCTCGGCGCAGGCCTGGTGCAGCACAGGCCGGTCCTGCTGCAGGCCAAGGCTGAGGTTGACCAGCGTAGCCCCCGCCTCCACCAGCCACAGCAGCGCGGCCGCCACCTGCAGGGCACTGGTGCTGGCCTGGGCGCCGAAAACCTGGGCCAGCAGCACGGGCACCGGCCCTGCCTCCCGCTGCAAGCCGGCGAGCACGGCGCTACCGTGCCCAAGCTGGTCGGGCAGCAGGTCACCTTCGCGCAACCGGCCGTCCTCCAGCCAGAAGCGGCGCGCGCCCAGCAATGCACTGGCCTGCTCCGGCGAGCAACCACTGTCGATGACGCCAACGCGCAAGTCAGTGCCCATGCTTGATCACCTCCTCGGGCAACACCTGCAACTGGCCATCGTGCAGCTGCAGGTGCAGGTCGGCATCGGCCAGGGTCGAAGCACGATGGCTGATCAGGATGCGCGTGCGGCCGGCGAACAGCTGGTCGATGGCCGCGATCACCTCGCGCTCGGTGGCTTCGTCCACCGCCGATGTAGCCTCGTCCAGCACCAGGATCGCCGGCGCCTGCAACACCGCGCGGGCGATGGCAATGCGTTGTTTCTGCCCGCCCGACAACTGCTGGCCACGCTCACCCAGCAGGCCGTCCAGGCCCAGCGGCAGGCTGTCGACCAGGCTGTCCAGCCGCGCCAGGCGCACTACCCGTTCCAGTTCCTCACGGCTTGCCTCGGGCACGCCGTAGGCCAGGTTCTGTGCCAGGGTGCCGCGGAACAGCACGATATCCTGGCTGACCACCGCAATGCGCCGACGCAGCGTGGTCAGGTCCAATTCACGCAGGTCGGTGCCGTCCAGCAGGATGCGCCCGGCGTCTGGGTCATAGAAGCGCTGCAGCAGGTCGATCAGGGTCGACTTGCCCACCCCCGAGGCACCACTGATGGCCACCTTCAGGCCACCCGGCAAGCACACCTGCACCTCGTTCAGCACCGCGCCCTGGCGCCCTTCATGGGCAAAACTCACCCCCTCGAGGCGCAATTCGCCCGGGCCGTCGGGCATCGGCTGCGGGTTGGCTGCCGGGCGCACGGCCACGGCCTCTTGCTTCAGCTCCATCACCCGCCCCAGGCTCACCGCCATGCGCTGCACCGCCACGTACAGGCCCAGCAGGCTCTGCACCGGCCCTACCGCCATGCCCATGTAGGTGGAAAATGCGATCAGCGCCCCTAGTTGCCAGGTGCCCTGGATCACCCACCAGCCGCCAACCAGAAACGCGCAGGCGCGGCACCATGAGGTCAGCGTGCCGGGAACGGCCTGGGTGAAGAACTCGGTCACCTGCACCTTCAGCAACTGGCGCATGTAGCCCTGGCCCAACTGGTCCAGGCGCCCCGCCTCGCGGCCCTGCTGGCCGGCGGCCTGGATGAACTTCATCGCCGGCAGGGTTTCGACCAGGAACGACGACACATCCGCCGAGCGTTCGCGCAGGTTGCGTACTTCGCGCTCCACCTTGCGCCGCATCCAGCGCAGCCACAGCACTTCGATCGGCACCAGCAGCGCCAGCAGCAGCGACAGTTGCCACGACAGCATCAGCATCAGCACCACCGCGCCCACCAGGCCGATCACCGCCGACACCGCCGAAAACAGCGAATCCACGGCAAAGCGCTGGATTTCCGCCACATCGCCATCCAGCCGCGAAAGGATGTCGCCGATGCGCCGCCGCCCATAGAACGTTGGCGACAGCTGCTGCAGGTGGCGGTAAAGGTCATCGCGCAGGGCAAACAGGATGCGCCCCGACAAGCGCGTGTGCAGGTAGCGGTTTACCCCGGCCAGCACGGTACCCAGCAGGCCCGCGCCGATCATGATCGCGGCCATGTGCCAGAGGGTCTGGTAGTCCTTGGCCAGCAGCCCCTCGTCGATCAGCGTCTTGACCAGCCAGGGTTGCGCCAGCGCCAGCAACGAGGCGCCCAGCGACAGGCCGAGCAACAGGCCGATGGCGCGTCGATGGGGGCGCACGAAACCATACAGCCAGGCCAACGCCTGGCGCATGAGCACAGGGTCGCTGGATTCCACCAGCCGGGCGAACAGGCCGCCCACGTCAGCCGCGCAACTGCTTGAGCTTGCGGTACAGCGTCGCCCGGCTGATACCCAGCGCCTCGGCCGCCGCGGACACGTTGCCCTGATGGCGCGCCAAGGCGCCACGGATCAGCTCCAGTTCGTTGTCCTTGAGGCTGCCGGAAGGTGCCGTGCCACTGGCCAGGTCGTCCAGCAGGCAGTCGGTGAGGTGGTCGAGGGTCAGCACCTGCTCGCCGTCCTCGCGCATGGCCAGCGCGGTGCGCACGACCATTTCCAGCTGACGGATGTTGCCCGGCCAGTCGAAGCCTTCGAGCAGCGCGGTCAGGGCAGGGTCCAGCGTCACGCCCCGGGCATCTGACTTGTCCAGCAGCCCCTGGATGATCGCCGCCAGGTCATCACGCTCGCGCAGTGCCGGCAGGCGCAGCGACACGCCGTTGACCCGGTAGTAAAGGTCTTCGCGGAAGTGCTGCTCCTGCACCAGGCGCTTGAGGTCGCGGTGGGTGGCACAGATCAATGCCACGTCGATTTCCTGCTCGTCGCCCGCCCCCAGCGGGGCCACTCGCCGTTCCTGCAGTACCCGCAACAAGCGCGCCTGCAGCGCTAGCGGCATGTCGCCGATTTCGTCGAGGAACAGCGTGCCGCCATGGGCCTGCATCAGCCGGCCGACCATGCCGCCCCGGCGCGAACCGGTGAACGCGCCTTCACGGTAGCCGAACAGTTCGGACTCGATCAGCCCTTCGGGGATGGCCGCGCAGTTGACGGCCACGAACGGTTTGTCGGCACGCGGGCTGGCCTGATGCAGAGCCCGGGCGACGACCTCCTTGCCGGTACCGGTCTCGCCCAGCAACAGCACCGGCAGGCCATTGCCCAGTCCCTGGCGGGCCATGCGCAGGTTGCGCGCCAGGCGCGGGTCGCCACCGGCCAGGGCGTCGAGGGCTGGCGACTGCTTGCCCGGCGCCGGCTTGCTCACCGGCGTGCTGCCGTTGACCCGGCCATGGCGCGGCAGCTGCAGGACGCGGAAGTAGAACTCGCCCTTGGCCGTTTGCACGCTGCTAACCCCGCCCTGCCACAGGCGGGCGATGAAGGCCGGTGACCGTTCACCCAGCAGGTCGCTGCTGCGCCGGCCCAACAGCTCATGGCGCGGCACCTGCAACAGCTGGCAGGCACTGTCGTTGGCAGCCAGCACCTCGCCGTCCAGGCTCAGCGCCAGCAGGCCATGCCAGGCACTGTTGAGGTATTGCGGGCGGCTATGGAAGGCCAGCACCAATTGCTCTGGGTGGCACAGGCCGAACATGCGGCTTTCGATGTTGCCGGCCGCCAGCATCAGCGTCGACAGGCTGTCCTGTGGTTGCGCCATCACCCCTTCACGGGTGATGTCGAGCACGCCGATCACCTCGCCGCGCGGGTCGCGCAGGGGTACCGAAGTGCAGGAGAACGGGCTGAGGCGGTCGAGGTAATGTTCGCCGCAGTTGATCAAGGTCGGCCGGCCTTCTACCACTGCCGTGCCGATGGCGTTGGTGCCGCGCAATGACTCGCTCCAGCAACTGCCCGGGTGCAGGTCACGCAGGCCCTCGCGTTGCAGCACGTGCTTCTGCCCTTCTATGGCCAGCACGTTGGCCTGGGCGTCGCCGAGGATGACGATGCCGGCCTTGCCCTGGCGCGCGACCAGGTAGTCCAGTTCGGGGGTAACGGCGTCGACCAGCAGGCGATTGCGCTCCAGCAGCATGCGCAGGTCGTGGCCCTGCTCCAGGCCCAGGCCGACCTGCTCGCCCTGCAGGCAATCCAGGCCATGGCCCAGACTGCGGCGCCAGGAGGCATCGATCTCGTCGCGCAGCATGCCCAGTGGCAGCTCGCCTTCGCTGGCCAGCCTGAGGCGGGCCTGGCGGGATTCGTGCAGCGGGTCGTGGGCGTTTGTTATTAGTTGTCGCGCCATTTTCTACTCCGGCTGTGCCCCACCAAGGTGGCGGGGAACGGGCTTGGGAATTTTCCGCAGTTTGCGGGAGAAATCCCTGGCCGTCATCAGGCTGCGGTAGAAGGTGGCATATGGTGACGTTTACGTAAAGGGACACGCAGGAGCGCCGCCTTGCTCAAGATCTGAAAGCTTGCGCAAGCTTTGTGGGAGCGGGTCCACCCGCGAAGAGGCCCACGAGGTCAATCACAGCTGCCGCTTGATTTCAACAAAGCCCAGGTACCCGCCAGACACCCGGCACCGCCCCATTCGCGGGTAAACCCGCTCCCACAGGGCCGGCGTCGCACTTGAGATCACACGGTACCTGTGGGAGCGGGCATGCCCGCGAACACCGGCAAAGCCGGTGCCATCCACCGCGTCGCCTGCTTCGCGGGCGCGCCCGCTCCCACAGGGACAGCGCGGGCTTCGAGTTGAAGCTGTACCTGTGGGAGCGGGTTCACCCGCGCAGAGGCCCTCGTAGCCAATCACGGCTGCTGATTCTGGCTCAGGTACTTGTCCACCGTAGCCTGCCCTTCCCCCGCATCCCCCGCCACCTGCCACAGCCGCCGTTCAATCCCCTGCGCCAGCAGATGCCCCACCGCCGCCTCGATCGCCGACAGCACGCACAGCTGCGCCGGTTCGTTGGTGGTGTACCCCACCTCGGCCTCGAGCAGCTTCTTGAACTCGATGAACTTGAACACCCCGGCGCTGCGGCCGACCGAATAGATGGTCTTGCTGGTCATCACATTGGCCAGCACCTGCCCGGTGCGCACGTCCACCGCACGCAGGTTAACGGTCACCTGGTCGACGCGGTACTCGCGGGAGATGTCTATACCCAGGTAACGAGCACCCTCGCCGCCGCTGCGCACGTTGGTGTCGTAGGCGATGATACCGCCCTCCAGCATCAGGTTGGCGGCCTGCAGCGGAGGCAGCTCGCCCATGATGTTTTCCGGTACATCAGGCTTTTTCTGCGAAGCACGGATGATCTTGCGCTCGGTCAACAGGTTCTGCAGGCCTTCACGCTCCAGTACCACGAACCAGCCGCTGGCGTTCAGGGCGTCCATCAGCATGCTTGCCGCGCCCTGGGTGACGCTGGTGGAGAACGAGCTGGCCGGGGTCGGCTTGTACTGCCCGGTCTGGTCGCGGAAGCCGTACACCACCGCCATCAACCGGCCCTTGGGCCGTGGCATGTTGATCAGGTCGTAGTAGGTCGAGGCCCGGGGGGTCAGGGTCGGGGTTTCCGAGTCCTGTTCGGCGGGCATCGGTTCGCGCAGGCCACAACCGTGCAGGCCCAGGGCCGTGAGAATCAGCAGTGTGCTCAGCAGACGTTTCATGGTGTTCTCTCCCCAACAAATAGCCCTTCCCCCTCAAGGGTTCAGGCCGCTGACCTCAATGATCGAGATTTCTCCTGTGGCGCGATCGGTGACCTTGATGCTCAAGGCCCCGGAATCGTCGATGACGTCGATGAGAAACGCATCGGTCGCCATGCTGCCGGTGTTGCCGTTACTGATGTTGTCCAGCAACTGCGACAACATCCGCGACTCCAGCTGGTTGCTGAAGCGCTCCAGGGCCGTGGTGCCGGCAAAGGCCGAGGAGCGGTCCTTGAGGTCGGGGTCGTCGTGGTCGTTCTGCGCCTGAGCGTTGTTCAGCAACCAGGTGCCATTGAGCGGGTTGCCGCCAAAGGCCGGGTTGACCGGGGTGTACACCAGCTCGGTGGCCTGGGCGGCACATGCGCTGGCAAACAGGCAGGCGGCGATGCAACGGGGTATGTGGTACTTCATAGCTCGTCCCTCTCCAGATCGGTGGTGTCCTGCAGCAGGCGTTGCAACTTGCGTTGGATGATTTGCTGCTTGACCAGGTCGGCTGCTGCAACGGCCTCGTCCTTGAGCTCGGTGGTGTTCGGTGGCAGAAAGCGGCGGTACACCACCTCACGCTCGAATTCCACGGTGACCAGGCTGCCCCAGCGGGCATCCGGGCGTTCGCGCACCACCAGGTTGAAATCCAGCCGGCTGGTGGCGCGCAGGCGGTCGGCAAAGTAGTAGTAAAAGTCGTGGCCGATGTGCGAGATGGTGTTGTCGACGATGAAACCTTGCATCTCGTCCTCGTCCCCTGCCCTGGCCGAGGTGGCCAGCACTGCCACCAGCAGCAGGCCCAGATACAGCGCGGCCAGGCGGCTCATGGCGTGTCTCCCGGGCCGGCATGGGTCTGCACGCCACCGGCACTTTCGGCAAAGGCCTGCTCGGCGACGAACTGCCAGTCGCTGTAGTGCTCCAGCCCGTCGAAACCGCTCCATTCGGCGCTGAAGCCACTGCGCTTGAACGGGGTGGCGTCCGAGCGGCTGTGCACGCCGGTGATGCGGCCATCGATCGAGCGCAGCAGGCCCCAATCGTCACTGTTGGTGATGGGGTCGGGGTACAGCCGGCGAATGTGCCGCCTGGCCTGCGGGAAGCGGTTGTCCTGCAGCAGGTCGGCCAGTTCCTGGGGATACTGGGCCAGCCCCGGCGAGGCGCGGTAGTAGCTGCGCAGGGCCTGTGCATATTGGCTGCCCACCCACAACAGTTGGCGTTCGCGGTCACGCTGGGCAGCACTGGCCCAGAGCGTGCCGGTGGCGGCCAGGGCCACGCTGCTGACCGCAATCAGCAGCAACACGCCCAGGTAGGTGAAGCCGGCGTCGGCCTTACCATTCCGCGAACAGGCTGCCATCGCGCGCCCTCCCTGTGGCACCGCTCTTGATATCGGCCACGCCGCCGGCCACACCTTCGGGCGGTGGCACCAGCTGCCAGGCATCGCTGCGCTCGGTGATCGGGTCTATCGGGGTGTTGCGCAGGTAACGCTGCTCCACCAGTTGCTCCAGCGAGTCGGGGTAGTGGCCGGTGTCGCCGTAGTAATGGTCCAGCGCCTCGCGCAACACCGCCAGGCTCTGGCGCAGGGTGGCTTCGCGGGAGCTTTCCAGGCTGTTGAAGTAGCGCGGCATGGCGATGGTCATCAGCGTGGCGATGATCGCCAGCACCACCAGCAGTTCGATCAGGGTGAAGCCTTTGCTGCGTTTCATGGCTGTCACCATTGCCCGTAGGGGATGTTGTTCAGGCCTTTGCCGCGGGCCTTGGAATACACGTCGAACACGTCTTCGCCTTCGCGCGGGTTGTCGGGGCTGCTGTCGTAGGCGCGCAGCCCCCACCCGCCTTCGTCCTCACCCTTGGCCGCCACCAGCGGGTCGTGCGGGATGCGCCGCAGGAAGTAGAACTTGGCGCCCTTGGCACTGCGCACATCGCGCACGCCGTCGACCAGCACCTGCAGGTTCGGCGGGTAGCCACTGGCGTCCAGGCGCTTCTCGATGTAGCCGGCATCGAACGCGCGCTTGTAGGCGTCGATGGCATCGCGGATCTGGTACAGCGCCTCGCGCAGCTGCTGCTCCTTGCCGCGGCGCACCACGGTTTCGGTCAACGGTGCGGCCATGCTGGCAAGCATCCCGAGCAGTGCCAGGGTCAGCACCACCTCGATCAGGCTGAAGCCCTGCATGCGGCGCTGCGCGATCATGGCCGCGGGCTCCCTTTGGCCGGGGCGATCGCCATCTGGCTTTCCACCACCGGAGCGTCGGTGGCCGGGGCATTGCCAGGCACATCTGCCGGCGGCAACGGCGCCATCTGCCGCACCTGCATGGCCGACTCGGTGCCGGTGGCGAACTCCATGTCCGACGGGCTCTGGTACGGCAGGTTGCGCACGATGCGCGGGGTGATCGCCAGCACCAGCTCCGACTTGCTCATGTCGTCCTTGTTGCTGCCGAACAGCCGCCCCAGGCCGGGGATGTCGCCAAGGCCCGGTATCTTGTTGCCGCTGGCGTTGTGGTCGTTGCGCACCAGGCCGGCCAGCACCTGGGTTTCGCCATCGTGCAGGCGCAGGGTGGTCTGGGCGTTGCGGGTGTCGACCTGGACCGGGATGGTGCCCTGACGCGTGGCCTCCAGCGGGGTGGCGTTGCTCACCTCCAGGGCTACCTTGATCGCCACCTCGTTGTTCAGGTGCACGGTGGGCTGCACTTCAAGCTTCAGGCCGACGTCCAGGTAGGTGACGCTTTCGGTGATCACCGGGCCCTGGGTGGACGGCACCGAGGTGGCGCTGATGATCGGCACCCGCTGGCCGATGTGGATGCGTGCCTGCTCACGGTTGCTGACGCGGATCACCGGGCTGGCCAGGGTGTTGATGTCCTTGTCCTGGGCGTTGATCTTGGCCTGCGGCGCCGGCGCGATGCTGATGCGGCTGGAGTCGATGCCCTTGAGCTGGTCGAGCACGCTCACCGGCTGGCCGTCGGAGCTCAGCACACCGAAGGTGTTAGGCCATTGCAGGCCGAGGTCGAGGATGCGCGAGGTGGCCACTTCCATCACCTCCACTTCCAGCACCACCTCGGGGTTGGACTGGTCCTGCGACTGCAGCAGCTTCTCGGCCATGCGCACGGCATCGGGGGTGTCGCGCATGGTCAAGGTGTTGAGGCGTTCGTCGACGAACACGTCGCGCGTCTTGAGCATGGTCTTGACCATGTTCAGCGCGGTGTTGGAGTCGATGCTGGTGAGGTAGAAGGTGCGCATGACCAGTTCCTGGTAGTCCTTGGTCTTCTGTGGCGAGTCGGGGTAGATCATCAGGGTGTTTTCGTTGACGATCTTCTGCCGCAGCTGGTTCTGCTCCAGCAGCAGTGCCACGGCGTCCTCGATGCGCAACTCGCGCACGAAGATGGTGGCCTTCATGTCCGGGCGCATGTCCTTGTCGAAGATGAAGTTGATGCCGGCGACCTGGGACAGCACCTCGAAGATGGTCTTCAGGTTGGCATCGCGAAACTCCAGGGTCACCGGCCGCTCCAGCTTGCTGCGCAGCTGCGGGAACGGTTGCGCGGTGCGCGCCTGCACGTTCTCGATGTCGCTGCGCAGGGCAATGCCCTTCTGGTTCTGCGGGTCCAGGCGCAGCACTTCGCGCATGTAGCGCTCGGCACCGAACAGGTCACCCTGGCGCAGCGCCGCCTGGCCCAGCGCCACGCGCTCGTCAAGGGTACGGATCAGCTCCAGCTGGCGGATACCTTCCTGGGCGCGGCGGTTGTTCGGTTCCAGGGTCAGCACACGGCCATAGCCCATGCGGGCGCTGGCGAAGTCGTGGCGGATACGGTCGGCGTCGGCCTGGGTCAGCAGCGCCTCGACCGCGGCCTGGCGGCTGTGGGCCAGGGCGATGTTCAGCTCTGTGTCGCGTGGGTCTTCGCGCAAGGCTTCTTCCAGGCTGGCGATGCCGGCTTCGTACTGGCCCTCCTTCATCAGCTGGTCGCTGTCCTTGCGTACCGCGCTGGAGCCGCAGCCGGCAATGGCCACGCACAGCGCCACTAGCAGGAACGGAGCCGGTTTGCACAGCTTTGACGACTTCATGGTGCGCTCCCTACAGACAAAGTCTGCGACTGATGCAAAGGCAGGTAGACCAGATGCAGCTCGCTGGCCGATACCCGTTCGAGGCGGTAGGTGTCTTCGATCACGTCGCCCTGGCGCACGACGTAGAGTTTTTCTCCGCTCTGCAGAAAGATCTGCAGGTCGTCGCGGTCGCCGATGCGGCCAATGAACTGGAATGGCAGGGCCGGGGCGGTCGGGGCTGAGGGGGCGACCGGGGCGGCGTTCACGGGTTGTTCGGTGACGGTGGCAAGGGCCTGGGGTCTGGTCCATTGCTGGGTTGGGAAGAGATCACCAGAGGCCTGTTCCGGCCTATTCGCGGGTGAACCCGCTCCCACAGGGGACGGGGACGCAGCCGAATCCTTTGTGGGAGCGGGCGCGCCCGCGAAGGGGGCCACGCCGTCTTCCTGGCCAAACCAGTGGCCCGGGGCCCAGGCCAGCGCCGCGCTCACGCCGAGGAAGCCAACCCAGATGACCGCACGTTGTGTGTTCATCACGACCTCGACAGGTAAAGGGTCATGCGCAGGCGGGCGTTGAGCTCGCTGTCGCCAATGCGTTTGCGTTGCAGCTCCAGGTCTTCCAGTACCAGGGTCGGCAACTGCTTGAGCAGGCCCTTGAGGAAGCCACGAATCTGCGGGTAGCTGCCGCGCACCGGCAGCACGATCTGGTAACGCGCCAGTTGCGTCCTGGGGTCGATGCCCAGGGCGTATTCGCCACGCGCGAGGCTGATGTGCTCGGCGCTGGCCAGGTGGTACAAGCGCTCGATCAGCGCACTGGCCTGGGGCTGCCCCGGCAGTTGCTGGCGCAGGCTGTCGAGGGCCTGCTGCTCGGGTTTGATGGCGATCTTCAGCTCGCCACGCCGGACCCGTTCGACCTGCACGCTGGCGTCCGCTTCGGCGGCGCGCAGCTCGCGCAGGCTCTGCCATTGCGGCAACACCCCGGCGCACAGCACGCCCACGGCCAGCAGGCCCACCGCAACCGCAGCCAGGCCGACCGGGCCGATGCGACGCAGACGTTCCTGGAGGATCAGGCTGTTCAGCGATTCACGGGCGCGCATGGCCGGTCTCCCAGGTGGCGGTGAGGGTGAAGCGCACCGGGTGCTCGGGCTGGGCGGCCAGCACCTCGTGGTTGAGCAGCGACACATCGCTGAGCTCGGCACTGCCTTCCAGGCGCTGGTGGTACTGCAACATCGCTTCCAGGTTGCGCGCCTCGGCGGTAATGCGCAGCTGGCCTTTGCGCGCGTCAGGGGCCAGGCTGAGCAGGGCCACGTCGTCCTGTGGCTGCGCTTCGAGCATGGCGAACAGCTGCTGCCAGGGCCGTTGCAGCTGCTGCGACACGCTTTGCATCTGCGCCAGGCGCTCGGCCTGTTCGCGGCTGGCGGCGCTGCTCAGCAATGCGACAGTGGCTGGGCGACGGCCCAGTTGCTGCTCCAGGCGGTGCACGCTGGCCTCCACTTCGACCTGCTCGGCCTGCAAGCTTTGTTGCACCAGCACCAGGCCGGCGACCATGGCACTCGCCACGGCCAGCAGCGACCAGGCCAACGGGCTGCTGCGCCGGGGCTGGAATTCCAGGTCGAGACGGCGCATGTCAGGCCACCGCCCGCCACATGGCGCAAAGCGGGTCGGCATCGCTGGCCGGCTGGCACAGCTGCACCGCCGCCAGTTGCGGCACCTCGCCCCGGCCCGGGGCATGCAGGTAGACCCGTGGCAGGTGCTCACCGTACAGCTCGCAGGTGCGCTCGATCAGTGCTTGCAGGGCCTGGTCGCTATCGGCGCAGCCTTGCGCCAGCACTTGCTGCCAGGCCCCTCCGGCGGCCAGCAGCAGCACACTGCGGCGCGGTTCGGCCAGGACGAACAGGAAGTCACCCTGCTCCAGCTGTGCCGAACAGCGGTTGTAGGCGGCCATCAGGTACGGCTGCACCGAGCGCAGACTCAGGTGGCTTTCCCGGCCCAGCGCCTGCAGCCGCTGCAGCAAGGCTTCGGGCAGAGCTGTGGCGATGCGCGCGGCACCTGCCGGCTCGGGCGACAGCACGATGCGCCAGTCGTCCAGCGGCTGCCCGTAGAGGTTTTCGAAACAGGCCCGGGCGTAGGCGTCCAGCTCGCGCGGGTGGCTGATGGCATCACTCCAGGGCACCAGGCAGAAGCGGCTGTAGCGGGCCGACAGCAGTACCCGCAACTGGGCACCGCGCACAGCATGCTCGGCCAGCAGCGTGGCCAGGGCGTCGACGGCGGCCTCCCAGGCCGGCTGGGTGGCATCGCAGGTAAAGTCGCGGCTGCCCAGCCATTGGTGGTGATTGGCGTGCCAACTACCCAGGCCCACACCTTCGGCACCGAGTACGGCGCTGTATCTGTAAGCGCCACGATCAGATGAATGTGACACGGTTGATCTCCTCGAGAGTGGTACGGCCGTCCCGGACCAGGTCCAGGGCCGAGGCCCGCAGCAGGCGCAGGCCGCGCTGGCAGGCGAGGTTCTTGATTTGCGACAGGGGGCGGCGCTCGACGATCATCTGCCGCAGGTCGTCGTCCAGGTGCAGCAGTTCGGCGATGGCGCTGCGGCCGCGGTAGCCACTGCCGCGGCACTGACCGCAACCCTGGGCGCGGACGAACTTCCAGCCGGCCACGCCCTCACGGGTCAGGCCTGCGCCGTACAGGGTGTCGTCGTCGACTTCGCACGGCGTGGCGCAGTGCGGGCAGGCCAGGCGGATCAGGCGCTGGGCCAGCACCGCATTGAGCGCGGAGACGAAGCTGTAGGGGTCGACCTGCATCTGGCTGAAGCGGCCGATCACATCGAATACGTTGTTGGCGTGGATGGTGGTGAACACCAGGTGGCCGGTGAGCGCCGACTGCACGGCAATTTGCGCGGTGTCCGGATCGCGGATTTCGCCGACCAGGATCTTGTCCGGGTCGTGGCGCAGGATCGAGCGCAGGCCGCGGGCGAACGTCAGGCCCTTCTTCTCGTTGACCGGGATCTGCAGCACGCCGGGCAGCTGGTATTCGACCGGGTCCTCGATGGTGATGATCTTGTCCACGCCGTGGTTGATCTCGCTGATCATGGCGTACAGGGTGGTGGTCTTGCCGCTGCCGGTGGGGCCGGTGACCAGGATCATGCCGTACGGTTCGGCGGCCAGCCGGCGCAGGGCGCGCAGGGTTTCCTCGGCAAAGCCCAGGGCCTGCAGCTGCACGCCGCTGACCCGGTCGGACAGGTCCTGCTTGTCGAGCACCCGCAGCACCGCGTCTTCGCCGAAGATGCTGGGCATGATCGACACCCGGAAGTCGATTTGCCGGTCGCCCACGGCAACCTTGAAACGGCCGTCCTGGGGCACGCGTTTTTCGCCGATGTCCAACTCGGCCATCACTTTGATGCGCGAGATCACCTGGTCGGCGAAGGCGCTGCCGCTGGCCTTGCCGGCGCCGTTGAGCACGCCGTCGATGCGGTACTTGATGGTCAGGCCCTGGCCGGTCATGCCCAGGTGGATGTCGCTGGCGTGCAGCTTGAGGGCGTCGTACAGGGTAGAGTTGACCAGCTTGACCACGCGGCTCTGGTCTTCGCTGATGCTGGCCAGCGACAGGCGCTGCAGCGGGTCGCTTTCGCTGCTGGTTTCGGCGTCGTGGTCAAGAGCGTCCACGGCGTGGAAGCTTTCTTCGTGGCGGGCCAGGAAGGTGGCCAGGTCTGCGGCATGGGCCAGGTACAGCGGTGCGCCTTGCAGCACATCGTCGATCCAGGCCAGGCGGGCGTGGTCGAAGGGATCGGCGAACACGCCCAGCAGTTGGCCGCCCTGCTCGATCAGCACGAATTCACGCTTCAGGCACATCGCCAGGCTGACCTTGTCGAAGCGTGGGGTGCTGGCCAGCAGGGCATGGCTGCCCAGCACCGGATAATGCAGGGTCAGGCCCAGGCGCTGGGTGAAGATGTCGGGGGTGTCGCAGGCCAGCTGTTCCAGGCGGGTGAGCAGGCGTTCGTCGCTGCTTTGCAGGCGGGCCTGGGCCAACAGGTCGCGGGGGTAGGCAGAATATGCTTTTACCTGTGCCGGCCCTTTAGCGGGTAAACCCGCCCCCACAGGATTTTCGATATCTTCAGGATTGCAGTGCCCCTGTGGGAGCGGGTTTACCCGCGAAGAGGCCGGTGCAGGCGGTAGAGCGTCCTGGGTTGCATAGAATGCTTCTGGCATGGCCTGCGACTCCGCTCAGGGGCGCGTCGCAGGTTGGCTCGGCCAAGGGTGCGGGCGCCGCTATTCCCCTGTGAGCAGTTGATCGTCGTCGGGCCCTGGAGGCTTGGCGCCGTTACGGCGGCGGTCGGCCAAAACCCAGCTTCCATCGTACAACTGCAGGGGGAACGATTCGTTCCTGTTCTGGCGTCGTTCGACGAACCCTTCAGCCGGGTTGTCCGTGGCCCTGCGCCGGCGCTCGATGCCCATCAGGTCGAAGATCGCACGGGCCAGTTCCACCAACGGGAACGGCTTGAACAGGACATGGCTCACACCCAGTTCGGCGGCCCGCTCACGCACCTCGACGGTGGGGTGGGCGGTAATCAGCACGAAGTGGCACTGCCTGTTCCTGCGTACGGTCTCCAGAACCTGAAACCCCTCCATGTCGGGCAAGCGGTAATCCAGCACGATCACTTGCGGTGCCAGGCTTGCAGCCTGCTCGATACCACTGGCACCGTCGTGGGCAACATGAACTTCCAGGCCTTGCGCCTGCAGGTACGCCTGCAGGTTCTGCGCAAGAGTCTGTTCGTCATCGACTACCAATACTCTGTTCACCAAGGTCGACTCCCAAGAACTGCCCGGTAACCCGGTCTGCGAAGTGCGCCCCTGTACAGGCTTGAGCAGGCTTCGTGCCAGGCGTGAATAGTCATGCTGAATAACCGTAACTCATTGATTTTGCAGGGGCGCCGATCACCACCCGCAACGCGGCAAACAGGCGCACCGGCCCCGTTCCCCACATGCGGGGAAACTGATGGCACACTGCTACTTCGTTATTCCCCAGCATTGGGGAAACGCCATCAGGGGCCTCAGTTGGCGATCTCAACGGTAGCGGACGCACGCAAACGTTGGCGCACGGCCTGGCGCGCCTGCGCCTCCCGCTGCCCGATGAGCGCGGCCCTGGCCAGCGCCAGGCCCTGTTCGCGTATGACCGAAGAGTCGTCACTTTGTTGCTGCACTCCTTGCAGTTTTCGCGAATTGGCATCATAGAATGCCTCCACTTCGGCCTGGCTGGGCGCGGCCACCGCGCTGAGCTGGGCATACACCTGCTGCGCGGCCAGCTCGCGCCGGGTGTACTCATTGTACTGTGCCCTATCGAAACCCGCTTCCGCCAGCCGCCGCTCAAAAATTGCCGGGCTGCCAAGCGCAGCCTCGACCTCGCCCACATGCGCCGATACCTGCTCATCGCTGACGGCTATGCCGCGGCGCTGGGCCTCCTGCCACAACAGCTCCTTGTCGATCAGCTCATCCAGGGCCTGATCGCGCAGGCGCTGATACAGGTTGGGGTTGCGGATACTGGCCACCGCGCGGCCCTGGGCGTCCAGGTATTCGCTGAAATAGCGCTCCAGGCGCATCGTCTCGATCTCCACACCGTTGACCCGCGCAACCGGCATGTCAGCCCAGGCTGCCTTGGCCAGCACCTGCAACAGGCACAACAACAGAACACGCATGGCAACCTCCGCTCAAGGGTTTTCCGGCAGTGGCCGGTACGGGGTGACTGCGGTAAAGCGCGGCCCGGGCAGGGCCACCGCCACCACATGGGCACCGGCCATGCCTTGCCGGCGACCTGGGCCGAAGCCCAAGGCCGGAGTCAGGCCGGTGGACACATCATGCAGGCCTTCCAGCGCGGCAATCAGCTGCTCGCGGCTGGTGTCACGGCCAGTCTGCTTCAACGCTTCGCTCAACAGGCGCAGGGCGCACAGTGTGTTGACCTGCAACGACGCCTGGCGTGGGTCGAGGCCCTGGCGCTGCTGCAGGCCGGCCAGGGTCGCCAGGCCCTGTTCGGTCCAGTCCTCGGGCACGTACGGATAAGCCAGGAACACCCGTTGCGACCAAACCTCGGGCAAGCGCGCCACGGCGCCGGTCACCTGGCTGGAGGCGGCGAACAGGTATGGCTGGCGGCCGGCTGACTGCAGTGCCGAAGCCAGTTCGGCAAAGGCCTGGGCACGGCCGAGGAAGACAATGCCCCGCCCGTCCACGGGCTGGCCAGCAAAGGCCTGGGCCGCCGGTGGTACCCAGCCCTGCTGCTGCAAGCGTTCGCGCACCTGCTCGGCCAACGCCGCTTGTTCGTTGCCGGCATACACCACACGCAGGTCGCCCGCTGCCAGGCCCAACGCCGCGCGGGCGTGGCCGGCCAGGCTGAGCAATTGCGCAGGCAAGCCGGGCAACGGGTCGAAAATCTGTGGGCTGCCACCGCTGCGTGGGGTGCTGCCGATCAGCGGTACATTGTGTGGTGCCAGCAAGGTTGCCAGGCGCTGGTCGAGCATGGGTGCCAATGGCGCGATCAGGGCGAACACTCGCTCCTGCTCCAGCAACTGTTGCAGCGCCCGCTCGGCGCTGACCGGGTCGGGGCCCGGGTCGAGCACCACCAGTTCCAGGCGTCGCCCATGGATGCCACCTTGCTGGTTGAGTTGCGTCAGGCCGTCTTCCAGCACAGCACGCACCACCTGCCCGGCCTCGGCCAGCGGGCCAGACGCCGGCAGCAAGGTACCCAGGCGCAGCACACCCTCCTCCACGCCAGGGTCGCGGTCCTGGGCCAGGCGCTTGAGGTAGGCCGTGAGGTTGCGCTGGTCGGCCAAGGTCAGCTCAAAGCGCGGCATGGCCGGGTCCAGGCGATTGCCGGCCGGGTCGACGCCTTGCTGAATGGCCCGGGCCAGGCTGCTGTCGGTGTATGCCGGGTAGCGGCGGCCGTTGCTTTCGCGTTCGCCTTGGCCTTGCGCCAGGCGCTGCCAGTCTAGGCTGGGTGGCCGCACACCACCTTCGGCACGACCGCGGCCATCGTTGCCGTGGCAGCTGGCGCAGGGCAGCACGCTGGCGGGGACCGTCATGTCGCTGGCGCCGACCCGGGCTTGCAGCTGTGCGTCACTGCTGGAGACGCCCTCGCGGTAGAGGCGTTTGCCGGCTTGTTCATGTTCGGTCAGGTCCAGGGCAAAGGCAGAAAAAAAGGGTGCCATGCCGAGCACGAACGCCAACCAGATCGCAAGCCCTGTGGGAGCGGTCTTTGTGGG
>NZ_JBNRIJ010000003.1:266415-277403 GCF_053557675.1 Pseudomonas sp. XP1
TGGGGGCGCTTTGCGCCCCTTTCGCGACGCAAGGCCGCTCCCACAAAGACCGCATCCACAAAGGGAGTTCCCAGAGTGGCAGATGCCACAGAGGCCAATGCCGCAGGGATCGCATGATACTCACCGCCCTGCCAGAGGCAGTGCCAGCAACTGCATGCGCTGGGCAATCGCCGCCGGCGGTGCATCCGGGCGGATCTTGCTCCAGCGCTTGCCGGCGACGTCGCCGGCAATCAGCTGTGTGGAATGCTGCTCGGGGCTGGGCAGGAACTGGCCGATGCGCCCGAGCACCAGGTCGACATTGGCCTTGTCACCGGTCAGGAACAACCAGTTGGGCCCATCCACGCCCTGCTTCCCGGCAAACGCCTTGAGCACCTCGGGGGTGTCGTTGAGCGGGTCGCTGCTGATCGACACGAAGGTCACCTGGCTGGCCAGCTGCGGCCCCATGGTCTCACGCACTTCGCGCAATTTGCGGGTGATCAGCGGGCAGGCGTCGGTGCAGTGGGTGAAGATCACGTTGAGCATCACCACCTTGTCCTTGAGCACATCGCTGTAGAAGCGCAGCTCGCGGCCGTTCTGGTCCTTGAGCACAGTGTCGGTGAACCAGGCCTGGGCATCGCGGGTACCGCCGCCACTGGTCATCGCCTGCGGGGCCGGCTGCGGCTCTGGCGCCTGCGGGGCATGGCCTTCATGGGCGAGCGCCACCGAGGCAAGGATCCACAGGCAGCCACCCAGCACCAGCCAGTCAAAACCGCGCATGCCTACGCGGCGGGAGCTTGTCTGGCTCATGGTTGCACCTCGTGATGGTCGGCAATGGCCGTGCTCTTGGCATGCACCCGGCGGGCGCCGAGGCGGTTGATTTCATCGATCAGCACAGCCGGGTCGGTGAACCCGTAGTAGCGCGTCCAGTGCCCGGTGCGCCCGTCGCCCACCAGGATCAGCGGTGGGTGCTGGCTGAGGTCGGCGCTGAAACTACCCAGGCCCTTGAGGGTTTCGCTGATGGCGTATGGCGTGCCGGTCAGCCAGCTCCAGCCCGGCCCTTTCTGGAAGGCCTTGGCGTAATCCTGCAGGCGCTTGGCGTCGTCACGTTGCGGGTCGACACTGATCGACACCAGATGAATGTCTTGCCCTACCCGGCCACCCAGTTGCTGCTGGACCTTGCCCATGATCGAAGACACCACGGGGCACACCGTGGTGCAGCTGGTGTAGATGAAGCCCATGACCACCAGGTGGTCGCCCACCAGGTCTTTTTCCAGGCGTACCGGCATGCCGTCCTGGTTCAGTAGCGAGACATCGGCAAAGCGCACGCTGGCCTTTTCCTGGCGCGCCGCCGGTGGCTGTTCGGCGTGGCCGTTGTGGTCGTGGCCACCATGGGCCTGGGCCAGGTTGCCGGCAAAAGCCAGGCTCAAGGCCAACAGTTTGCAAGCATGCTTGGCGTTCATCGCAGATTCCTCACGTCATTCTCGGAAACGGTGGACGTTGCGGCCGGCAGGACGCGCAGGCTGGTGTAGTTTTCCTCGGCGAACCTGCGCCCCAGCGACGGCGACTGCACGTGCAGGTACCAGGCACCGGGTTCTGGCAGGGTCAGGGCTGCCTGATAGATGCCCTCGCCCACTTCCTCCAGCCGCAGGTTGCGCGGCATCGACGAAGGCGCCAGGAAGTAACGCAGGCTCAGGTCGTTCAGGCCCAGGCGCGGCTGGCCATCGTCGCCAAGGATGCGCACCCGTGCATTAATGGCGCTGTGCTGCGACAACGGCCTGTCCAGGCCGATGAACTCGGCGTGCGCACCCTTGCGCTTGCCGGCATTCGGCGCTGCGGCCACGTCGGTGCTGAAGCAGTGGATGATCTGCGGCTGGTTGAGCAGGAAGGCCACGTCGAACTTGCCGGCCGCGGGCATCTTCACCGTCGAGCCGTACACGCCCGGTGCCAGTTCACGCAGGCTGCGGTCGACGACGATGGCGGCGCGGGCCTGGTGGCCGCGGTTGTTGTAACCGGACATCGGTGCGTTCATGCCTTCGGCGTAGAAGTAGGTGGTGTTGTCCACCGGGTTGACCACGAACACCGAATTGTCGTCGCGCGATACCGAAAGCCCCTGGGCCAGCGGCAGGTCACCCGCCTGGCGTGGCGCCGCCGGGCCGGCCTCGAAGCCCTGGATGATCGGCGAACGCCCCTCGCCCAGGCTGGCCAGGTTGATCATGCTCACCTTCGACGAAGCCAGGCCGCGCACGTAGGCATAGCCCTTGGTGAAGGTCAGCTGGTACGGTTCGGCCGCCACCGGGATCTGGTGGATCAGCTTGTCGGTACTGGCGTCGATCACCAGGGCCTGGTTCTCCAGGGTGTTGAGCACGATGCCGTAGCGGCCATCGCTGCTGAAGCGCATCGGCCCCAGGCCCGGATCGGCCTGGACCGTGTGCCGCAGCTGGTGGTTGCGGGCGTCGAACACGCGCACGCTGCCCTCCTCGCCGTCGACCACGTACACCGCCTGGGACAACGCCGAGTAACTGACCGACAGCGGGTGCGGGCCAACCTTGATGGTCTTGGCCAGGCGCATTTCCGGGATGTCGATGACGCTCAGGGTGCCACTGTCACGGTTGCTGACATAGGCGTAGCGCGAGTCGGCACTGAAGGCGATTTCGTGGTGCCCGCTGCCGGTGTTGAAGGTTTTAAGGGTGTTGCGACCCGGTACATCGATCACCGTCACCCCGCCCTTGGCCGGGTCGCTGCTGTTGTTGCCTACCCACAGCCGGTGCTGGTCCGGCTGCAGGGCCACACGCAGCGGCTGGTCGCCAGCGTCCAGGTCGGCCACGCGGGTGAAAGTCTCGGTGTCGATCACCGAGACCTTGCCGCGCTCGGGGATGGACACGAATACCAGCTTGTCGTCACTGGTGGCCACCCAGTCCATGGGCCGCCCAGGCAGGTCGATGCGGGCCATGGTGCTGGTCACGCCGCCCACCGACACGGTCGGGTCGATCACCGTCAGGCTGGCGTCCCTGTTCATCATCAACAGAAAGTAACCGTTCAGGTCGAGCAATGGCCGGGCGCCGATGCTGCTCTTGAGAAACAGCGCGACACGGGCCTTGCAGCTCTGGTCGCGGTCGCCCTCCGGGGCCGACTGCGTCGGGTCGATCCACGCCCCTGGGGCCATGCCCGACAACGGCTGGCCACTGGCCTGGTCACTGACCTTGAAACGGATGTTGGCAAAGCTGCCCTCCTGCAGCTCGCCCCCCGCCAGCGGCCGGGCCTCGAACTCCACGGTCACGCCGTCCCGGCTCAGCCGGTGCAGGGCCTGCGGGTCGTCAGCGTCCTGCAGATACTCGCGCGGATCGCACCAGAGGCTTTCATAGGCTACGCCCAGGCCGATCAGCGCTGCCCCCAGTGCTACACCCATGCATGCAAGGCGGGTTTTCTTGTTCATGTTCGCGCCCCCATTTACCGTCACTGCGCCGGTGCCGTTGCCGGCGGCGCTTCATTGGTCACCCGCAAGATCCCCCACAGCCCCGAGAGGTTGCCGTAGGCGGCGTAGTCGCGGAACAGGTAGTCACCCGCCACCGCGTTGGCGCCGCCGGCGCTGGGCAGCATGAAACTGAAGTGCGCCGCTGGCAGCACGCTTTCCTGGGCACCGATGTACATGGCCATCGGGTTGTAGCCGAAGCGCACCGAGCCGATGCCGGGCAGGCTCAGCGGGTAGCCGTCCACGTCGTTCTTCTCGGCCTGATAGTTGTGCAGTGGCCACAAGTGGCCATCCAGCTGATAGACCATGCCGCGGCTGCCACCACTGGGCATCACGATATGGTTGCGCACTGGCTGGCCGGGCTTGGCGTACAGCACCGGGGTTTGCGGGTCGCCACCGACCAGGGCGTTGGCGTAGGCCATATGGGCGTTGGGTACATCACCAAAGCCCAGGCCACCGGCGCGGCCGAAGGGTGAGTCGGGGGCCATGCCGAAGCGCAGCCACAGGGGTTCGGTCTTGTAGTTGACCGCCATGTTGCCGTTGTCCTGAGGGTCGCCGGCGGCGCCGTTGCCTTCGGTATTGATGCCCTCCACCGGGCGACCGTCGGCCCAGCGCATGTTCAGCGCACGCTGCCATACCGTGACGAAGTCGCGGTAGTCCGGCTGGCCGGTGACCTTGACCGTGGCCTGGGCCCTTGTTGCGGTGTCCTCGGTCCAGGTGGCGGTCTGCGGCAGGATGCTCATGGCACCCACCAGGCCTTTCTGCGGCTGCTTGATGACGTCCGACGGGGTAAGGTTGAGGCCGCCGAATTCGATGGCCGTGGTGTTGATGTTGTCTACCGTGCGGCCCAGTTGCGACACCGGCTTGCCTTCACGCTCCAGGTGGCCGGCATAGTACTGATAGGTACGGGTCGGCCAGGCGCCGCTGGTGCCGGTACGCGGGGCCACGGTCTGCACCGGGTTGAGGCCGACGTTGGCGCCGTCGGACTTGGTGATGTCGTAGGCCAGCAACTGGGCATGCAGGCCCACGTGGCTGGATGGCCGCATCAGGTTGTTGGCAAACGCGGTGGCACCCTCGCTGTCGAAGCGGTCACGCTTGACCACGTTGTGCATCACCGCAGTGCTGGGCAAGTCCGGCATTACCAGTGGCAGGCGGTTTTCCAGAGTGATGCTGATGCACTCGCCAGCGTTGGCGCGCAGCACCAGCGGCTCCACGGGCACGCCCGCCTTCAGCTTGCCGGTGGTGGCGTCCAGGTCGGCCTTGCGCACGTACAGGATCGCGGTCGGGTCGTGCAGCGGCGCGCTGTGGCCACCGATGGTGAAGGTTTCCCCATCTTCGGGGTCTACCCCACTGACCAGCGGGATGGCGGTCTTGCGGCTGTTGAACACCAAGGTGCCGCCGTTGGCCTTGAGCGGGCCGCCGACATGCTGGCCGACACCGGCCGGGTCGTTGATGCTGACACCGTTACGGTTCTCGAGGATATCGTTGGCCAGTGCCGCGACGATCTCGTAGCTGCGCTTGACCGTGGGGCGGGTGCCGACGCCGTTGGGGTTGGCCGTGGTTTTCGGGCAGATGCCATCGAAGTTCACGGTGTTGCGCATGGCCACCGGCTGCGGGTTGTTGGGCAGCGGGAACAGGTCGGCACGCTGCGCGGTGTAGTTGCGCATGATCCCCCAGATGCCGTTCCAGTAGCCCTCCAGGGCCGCATCCAGCGAATACAGGTAGTCACCGTTGGTGGCCGCTGAACTGGAGATCATCGACACCGGCGCCATGAAACCCAGTTGCTCGGAAATACCGATCATCTGCGATGACTTCCAGCCCGAGTTGGAGCTGTTGCCGTAGCCGGTGCCGTTCTGCAGCCACTTCACGCCATGCAAGGTGATGTTGTGCTCCTCTTCATGGCCACCGGCGTGCATGCGCAGGCGCACGTTGTCGCCGGAGTAGGTGCGCAGCATCGGGGTGAACGGGTCGCCCGGTTCGCTGCCGGCCGCGTTGATGTGCGGCGGGAACAGCGTGGTGCCGCCAGTGGGGCCGACCGCCGAGGTGATCGCCGAGGGCGCCAGGTTCATTGCCGGGATGGCGCGGTCGGTACGGGTTTGCAAGGCGTAGCTCAGGTCGCCGGCCAGGCCGTCGGCCTGCATGCCACGCTTGCCGTCCGGGCCGACCTTGTTGGGGTCGTAAACACGCAGGGCCAGGGGCTCGTTGCGGTAGTTGACGACGAACATGCCCGGGTCATCCACCGAGATGGCCTGTGGGCAGGGCCGGCTTGGGCAACCTGGGTTGATGCCGCCGCGTTCTTCGACGATGGCCTCCAGCAGGTTCGATGCCTTGCCGCGCACGGGCGGGTTGATGGCGTAGCGGAAGCTGTCGGCAGTGGCCGGGTACGACTGGGCATTGGGGATGCCGTCCGGCCCCGCGCCGACGTACACACCGGCCTCGTACGCGTGCTGGAAGTCGCTGTATTCCAGGAAGAACTCGCGGTAGCTGTCGTTCTTGCCGTCGCCGTCGTGGTCACCGGTCTGGATCACCGCCTGCCACGAAGTCGGGCCACCGTCCTGCCGCGTGGCCGGGTTGTACAGCTTCTCGCCGGTTTCGGCGTGGTACCAGGTGGAGTTGGCCGGTTCGGCCAGCACGGTGGCATACAGCCCAAGCTGCTGGTGGGTCGATGGGCCGAGGTGGTCGTGGGTGAAGATGGTACCCAGGCCACGGTCGACGTTGTACACGTTCACCAGCGGGTCGGCGAACCAGCGCTGCATGGCCGTGCGTGCGCCCAGCCAGTCGGCCCTGCCAAAGCGGCCGAAGTACGGGTGCTGCCGGGCTTGCGGGCAGGCGGCGGTGCCGTCGCGGCTATCGCCCTGGGTGCAGCCGTTGTAGGCACGAATGGCCTGCACCCGCTCGACCACGCTGCCGGGCGATAAGATGCCGTCTTCGTAGTTCCAGCCGTTGGCCGAGCCGTCGGCGGCGGTCAGGTCCCACTTGGGCAGGTGGATGTGCTGGCCGATCACGTCGGTCGGGGTGCGCACCTGGTAGTCGTCCATCTCGTAGATGTTCGGGATCAGGTTGGTGTGCTGGTACATGGTGCAGTCGAAGGTGTTCATGCGCATCACCAGCGGCTCTGGCGGGCGCTGCTTGGTGATCACCGGCCAGGCGTCTTCCCACAGGGCGATGATGCGTGCCTGCGGGAAGTGGTAGCCGACCTTGTTGTACACCGCGTCGAACTGGATGTTGGCGCCCTTGTAGATGCGTGGACGGTCGGCGGTGAAGGCCGAGGCGCCACGGAAGTTCAGGCCCGACAGGCTTTCGCCGCTGAAGTATTCGCCTACCCCGGAGGACTGGGTCAGGCGTTTGCCCCGGTCATCCATGCACGGCTCGTAGAACGGCGCGCCGGCAGTGGGCAATGCGCCGTTGGTGCGGAACGCCTTGGCCACCGGCTCGCTGCCGGGGATCAGGGCAAAGCTTTGGTGTTCGGCCTGGGCGTGGAACTGCATGGCCGCCTGCTCGACATCGGTGCCTTCTTCGGGCAGATAGATCGGCTTGGCCTTGTGTACCACCTTGGTGAAATCGAGCTTGGTGGTGGTGGTTTCGGCTTCGCCGCCGGCGGATACGCCGTCCAGCGCATGGCGCCCCAGGCCACCGTCCCAGCCATCGACCTGGTTGGGGTCGAGGTTGGCCCACAGAGCCTTGCCGCTTTCCTTGAGCTGGCGTGCCATGGCCGGGTCGAGCATGTCCAGTGGCGGGGTTGGTGGGCGGTTGCCCACGCTGCTTTCCATACCGCCGATCCAGAACGGATAGCCAGGGTTCTTCAAGGTGCCGTCGGCGTTGCGGTTGGCGTCGCTGCGGTCGACCAGCGCCAGCGAGCCGATGGCCTTGCGAACCGGCGCCTGGTTGGCTGGTTCTTCATCCTCTTCTTCGGGCTCGTCGTCGTCATTGGCAGCAACCAGCTCTTCGGACAGCTTCGGTACCACCACCACCTTGCCTGGCATCGGCGCCATGGCCTTGCCGGGCAGCGGCACGATGGCCGGGATTGGCGTGCCAGCAACGATCTCGCCATCGGGCAAGGCCCGGGCGCCAACCGCCGGCTTGCCACTGCGCAGGGCGAACGGGGTGCTGTGGAAGCCATTCTCGCCCTGCCCGCTCACTTCAAGACGGGTGCCTTCCTCGAACACGTCATGCACCCGCCACATGGCCCACATGCCCTGGGCGAAGTGCGGGTAGAAGTGGCAATGGTAGATGGCATCGCCCGCCACCCGGTTGCGGTTGCCCGCACCGCCGTTGGCGATTTCGTAGGTGTAGCCGACCCCCGCGCCAATGCCCTGGGCATCGATGTAGTCGGAATTGTCGTCATTGGGGTTGAACAGCCACTGGTGGCCATGCAGGTGGAAGATGTGCTGTTCATGGCCGTTGTGGGTGTTGCGGAACTTGGTGAAGTCACCGATGTAGCTGTGGTGCACGTTGGCCGGTTCCGCCGGGAACAGGGCCATGCTGGCCTTGACCCCGACGGCGCTGGCCGGTGGTACCTCGCCAGGACGGATGTGCTCCAGGCCGACGTTGGCCGGCACGTCCACCAGCGTACCGACATCACCGACCGTGTGCGAACTGAGGAAGAACTCCTCATAGGCGCACGACAGGCAGTCATGCATCGGCCCCACGCCCAGGCGGTTGGCCACCACTTCGGCGCCCATGCCACCGGAACCGTAGTTGATCATGAACGAGTCGCGGGTGGGTTCCAGTACGTGGCCCATCACCGGGTCGGCCCAGTAACCAGGAAACGCCTGGGTGCCGGCGACCTCGTCGGCGAACTGCGAGGCGAAGTCACGGAACGCCTCCAGGCGGTTGGGCAACGCCGGGTTGCGCTTGCCCAGGCTTTCCAGCGGGTAGGTGGACTTGGGGAAACTGCCATCGGGGTTGGGGCCCATGACGATGGCATCGGTTTCGCTGTTGATGATCTGGTTGCCGTCGACCATGGCAATGATCGGCTTGCCGGCCTTGCCTTCGGCGATCCAGGGTTGCATTTGCGGGTAGCGGGCTTCGTAGTCGATCACCGGTTGGCCGGTGGCGGTACGGCCGGTGGTGGCCAGGCGCATTTCTTCTTCGGTGAGGGTATTGCGGTAGGTGCGGCCGAGTTTTGGCACCACCACTACCTGGCCGAACAGGCCGTTGGCAACGTTGCCCGCAGTGCCCTCGCCGCCGAATGTGGCGGCCTTGCTGGTAGCGGCAAAAGCGCCTTCGCGTTCGGCGTACAAGGTATAGCTGCGGGTGCTGCCTGGGCTGACGAAGAAGTTGCCATTGCGCCCGGTGTAGGCAGAAATATCGGCGATGCTGTTGACCGCCTGCATGCCGTTGACCTGGAAGCCGACCATGCGCTCGGCCACCTGCTCGTCGGCGACGAAGCCTTCGGCGGCGTCATTTTCGAGCTCCGGCCCCTCCTCTTCGCCCTCAGGCTCTTCAGCCTCGATGCCGTGCTTGTTGGGGTTGGCCTTGTAGTCGAGCAGGTTGGTCAGGTTGACGGTAAGGCATTCACCGGCGGCCACCCGCAGCACGATGGGCCGCGGGCGCTTGTCCGGGCGCAGGGTGACCTTGCCCGGTACCGCCGCCCCGCCGCTGCTGAGGGGGACCATCTTGTCGTCCACCACATCCTCGCGCAGGGCGAACATCATGCCGTTGGCGTTTTGCGCGCCAAGGCGGTTGAACATCAGTGGCTGGTCCAGCGCCACCACGTTGGCGACCAGGGTGCGCTGGCACTGCACGGCGGCTTCGCTGGTCGACTCCCAGCCGAGCAAGGCCAGTACGAGTGATGACAGGATGGGGCCTTTGAGTGGCATAGACATGCTGCACCTCCGGTACACAGGATCTCTGCGTGGAGCTGGAGCAAGGTGTATGCCAGGAACGGATTGCTTTTATTTTCAGTTGGTTGCAGCGGTAAACGAAACAGGTTGGGGAGGATTCCCCAGCGGTTTTCCCCGAAACGGGGGGTGGTTTGCAGGTGTTCGTCACGAGATATTCCCACAGGTACAGCATTGCTCTCGAGGTTGTCGCTGTACCTGTAGGAGCGGCCTTGTGTCGCGATGGGGCGCGCAGCGGCCCCAGGATCTTGACGGCGATGCGGATATCGCTGGGGCCGCGTTGCGGCCCGATCGCGACACAAGGCCGCTCCTACAAGGGGTCTGCACAGTCCAGCAGATTGTGGTCAACCGACCAGGGCGCGTACGCAGAAGTACAGGATCGACGGGCCCATCAGGCAGCCCAACCCGGTATGGAAGGTGGCTGTCAGTGCCCCGTACGGCACCAGGCGCCGATCGGTCGCCGCCAGCCCGGCCGTCACTCCCGACACCGTTCCCGCCAACCCGCCGAACACCATCGCCGACCGTGGGTTGTCCAGCGCCAGCAGGCGCGCCGATACCGGGGTGAACACCATCACCAGGATCGCCTTGATCAGCCCGGTGGCAATCGACAGCGCCATCACGTCCGAGCTGGCCCCCAGCGCCGCCCCGGTCACCGGCCCGACGATATAGGTCACCGCACCCGCACCGATGGTGGTCATGCTCACCGCATCACGGTAACCGAACGCGTAGGCCACCGCCGCGCCGACAATGAACGGCAGCACCGTGCCGAGCAGCAGCGCCACCGCGCCGATCATCCCGGCCCTGCGCGCCTCGGTGGCCTGCACCTCGAAGGCCGTGGCGACAATGGCGAAGTCGCGCAGCATGGCCCCGCCCATCAGGCCGATGCCAGAGAACAGCGCCATGTCGGCCAGGCCTTTCTGGCCACCGGTTATGGTGCCACCGACCCAGGCCAGCACCAGGCCGATGACAATGGCGATGGCCGAGCCGTGCACGCGGCCGAAGGTCAGGTACTTCGACAGCACCACCGACAACCACATGATCGCGCCCACCACCGCGAAGGCAGTGATCAAACCGTTATGTTCCAGGGCATTGTCAATGATCGGCCACATGATCAACGCCCTCCAGCAGGGGCAGCCTGCACATTGCTTTCGGGGCCGGCCTTTACTGCCGGCAGGGGTTCGCCGCGGTGGCTGCGGCTGATCAGGGCAATGGTCGCACCGCACACCAGTACCGCGCCCACTGCCGCCAGCAACGCCACCGGCCCGCCGTGCAGGGCGGTGACCACGTTCTGCTGGGCTGCCATGGCCACCACCACCGGGATGTACATTGCGCCCCAGAACCCTACGCCGAACTCGCATTCCTTGCTCATGCCGCCGTTGCGGTGCATGTACAGGCGTGCGCAGATCAGCAGGATCATGGCGATACCGACCCCGCCCACATTGGATTTGACGCCCAGCAGCACGCCCAGGAAGTCGCCGACGATGACGCCGGCAAGCGTGCAGACCGCCAGCAGTGCCACACCATAGATGATCATTGTTGTTGTCCTCAGGTAGTGTCGAAGTTGCTTGTTGTTGTTCTTCGTAAACACACTTTTGTGCGGCTATCGCGGTCATTGTGGGAGCGGGCATGCCCGCGAACACGGGCGAAGCCCGTGCCATCCACCGCGGTGCCTGCTTCGCGGGCACGCCCGCTCCCAC
>NZ_JBNRIJ010000003.1:277413-286253 GCF_053557675.1 Pseudomonas sp. XP1
GTCACCATCCGCCGCAGTGCCGCTGTCATCGTTCGTTAGCCACCTCCTGGCGCAGCAGCGCATCCAGGGTGTCCCAGCGGGTGCCTTCAACAGCAACCACCCTGCCCTGTTCGAACACCGGCCGGGCCAGCCCGCCGAGCACGTTGCCGGGCGGCAACTCCAGGTGCAGACGCACGCCACGCTCATAGGCGTTGCGCAACGTGGCACGCCAGTCGACCAGCCGCGCCATGTTGCCGGCCAGGTCGTCGCGCAGACGCTGTGGGTCGAACACCGGCCGTGCGCTGCTGCCGCTGAGGTAGGTGATACGCGGTCGCTGCAGCTCGACCGTGGCGAAGGCACTGGCCAGTTCGGCCGCGGGGCCATCCAGCAACGGGCAATGCGACGGCACGCTGACCGCCAGCCTCCGGGCCACGCCCTGGCCCAGGCGGCGTGCCCTGGCGGCAACCGCAGCCATCGCGTCATCGCTACCGGCGATGACGATCTGGTTGTCGCTGTTGAGGTTGGCGACATACACCTCGCCGCCTGTATCGCTCAACAAGCGTTCGACGCAGGCCAGGTCCAGGCCGCTGAGTGCGGTCATGCCGTAGCCTTGCGGATAGGCGCGCTGCATCAGTTCGCCACGCAGGGCAACCAGGCGCACGGCATCGGCAAAGCCCAGGGCGCCCGCCGTGACCGCTGCCGGATAGGCGCCGATCGACAACCCCGCCACGTAATCCGGCGCGGGGCTGCGCTGCATCAGCCAGCGCGCCCAGGCCACGCCAGCCAGCAGCAGACACAGCTGCACGGCACGGGTCGTCTGCAGGGCCTGCTGGCTGTCCAGCGCCAAGGCCTGCTGGCCGAGGGTGTCACTGGCTTCTTCCAGCAATTGCCCGGCACACTCGGGCAGGCGCTGCAGCATGCCCACCTGCTGAGCGCCCTGGCCGGGGAAGGCGAACAGGCTGCTCATGCGGCACGCTCCATCACTGCCCATGGGTCGCTGACCAGGCGTGGGCCATCGGCCGACTTGAGCAGCACGCGGCGGGCGAAGCCGGCCCACTCGCGCAGGGCGACAGCGCCCGCCGGGGTTTCCAGCTGCAGGTCGATACGACAAGGCGCGCAATCGAGAATATCCAGCAGCGCACGCGCCTGCGCCCGGGCCAGTGGTTGTGGCGTGCGCAGCAGCAAGTCCAGGTCGCTCTCGGCGTGTACCACCTCCATACCGGTGGCGAGCTGATACCCCACCCCACCTGTCGGCCCCCAGGCCAGGCCGCTGGCATCCAGCACCGGGGCGACCGAGGCCAGGGCCTGCAATGCAGGCCAAGGGCTTTCCGCCTGCCAGCGCAGCGCTTCGGGGCCTTGCTGACATTGGATATCGGCCAGCCGCATCAGTACGCCCGACCGCTGCGCCCTGCCCTGGCCACGCAGCCCTACCGCCACCCAGCCGTCCGCACAGGTGGCACGGCGCACCACCACCGGCTGGCCGCTCAGCAGCACATCCTGCGCCCAACGCGGCGCATCGGCAGGCAGGCCAGATACGGGCATGCCCCAGAGCAGGTCGTGTGGCCTTGGCGCGTTCATCTCAAGCGCCCTGCCACTGGCGACGCAGCTGTTCGCGCACCTGGCGCGAGGCGCTGCGGTTTTCGCCCGCCAGCCGCGACGACAAATCGCTCGAGCTGCCGATGTCGCGCACCGCATCTGCCAGGCAGGCACGTACCTGAGCGATGTCGGCACTGCTAGGCGTCTCGGCGTTGTCCACCGTCAGGCGGCGCCACAGCAGGCCAAGCGAGGCGTAGCTGGCAAGGTCGTAGGCCATTGGCGGCACCTCGGCGGCCAGGGCTTCCAGTTGCTCGACGCTGCGCAGGGTGATGCGCGCCGCCGCAGCCTTGCCCATGGCGTGCACCATGACCCCGGCATCGTCCAGGGCGATCAGGCGCTGGGCCTGGTAACCGTGCGCCAGGAAGGCACCAGACATGGCCTTGCCGACCAGCAGGCCGATCACCGGGTGCCCCGCCAGCCGTGCCTGGGCATAGGCCTGCACCGCAGCAGCCAAAGCCTGGTGGATCCCCAACGCCTCCTCACGGCGGCCATAGGCCTGGCTGGGCACGTCGATCACCGCGACGATGGCGCGCTTCTGGCCATGGCGGTCAGCCTCGATCGCTTCGCTCACGGCCTTGGCCAGGCCCCAGCCTTCCAGCAGGCCGACTTCGCCCGAGCGCGCACGGGGGAACGGGTTTTCGGCGTCCGGCACCACGGCGATGAAGCGCGCCAGGCGGTTGTCCAGTTCGCCATCGATTACCCGCAACGACGCGGGGTAGCCTGGCAAGGCTTGCCCGCCGGCCAGGCCCGGCAGCCAGTTCAAGGCACGGTTCATTCGGCATCTCCTTGGTAAAGGTCACGCACGGCAGCGGCATCCAGTTGCGGGCAGCCATCACCCAGCCGGGCCAGGCGTTCGAGGAACCAGGCGTGTTGACCGGCGCGATCCGTTGAAGGCTCGTCGAGCAGTTGCAGCAAGCGTTCGCGCAAAGCCTCGATGTCATCGGCCACATAGGCGTCGACCAGGCCGCTGGCTTGGCGCTGCTCGCCGCCGGTCAAACTCCAGATGAAGGGGCGGTCCTTGGCATCGTATTCACCGATGCCCGCTTCCTGCTCGATCACCTGCGGGCCGTTGAGGCCCAGGCGGGCTTCGCGGGTGACCAGCAAGTGGCTGCACAGGCCGGCGGCGATGGACATGCCGCCGAAACAGCCGACCGACCCTGCGACCAGGCCGACTACCGGCTGCCAGGCGCGCAGCTCGACAATCGCCGCCTGTATTTCGGCAATCGCCGCCAGGCCCAGGTTGGCTTCCTGCAGGCGTACACCGCCGGTTTCCAGCAGCAGCACGGCGCAGGTGGGGATGCCGTTGCGATTGTCTTCGATGGCCAGTTCCAGCGCACCGGCTATCTTGGCCCCCCCCACCTCGCCCATGCTGCCGCCCTGGAAACCGCCTTCGATGGCGGCAACCACAGCGTTGCGCCCGTTCAGCAGGCCCTTGGCGATGACCACGCCATCATCGGCCTGGGGCACGATGCCCTGGCGCGGCAGCCAGGGTGACATAAGCCGGTCGAAAGGGCCCAGCAGTTCACGGAAGCTGCCCGGGTCGAGCAAGGCGCGGGCGCGTTGGCGGGCGCCGAGTTCGACAAAGCTGCGGCTGTGCAGCAGGCGCGCGATATCAGTCATGGGCGATCTCCTCGAAGCCTTGCTCCAGGCGCAAGCGCACCACGCCTGGGGTGGCGCCGAAATCATGGATGTCGATGTTCACGGCCGGCCAGGTGCGGCCCTCGAACAGGCGCTGGAACAGCTGCGCCCAGCGGGCAGCGCTGCCGTTGACCGAGGTCACCACCTGGATTTGCAGGCTGCCGGCGGTGCCGGGTTCGATCAGCACTTCAAGGTCGCCGGAGCTGACGCAGCCCACCAGCGTGCGGCCACGCCCAGGTGCGGCGGCGGGGAATTGAAAGGTCAGGGTTTCCATGTCACAGGCTCCCGGCTTTGTCGAGGAACAGGCAGGCGGCCAGCAGATCGGCGGCGCCGCCCGGTGAGGCATTCAGGTGCAGCAGGTGCTGGTCCAGCCGGCGCAGCTGCCGGCGCCCGGCCAGCGTGGCGCTGCCGCCTTCGCTCAGCACGGTACGGGCGCCGTGCTGGACGGCAGCCAGCCCGGTCGGGCCGCTGCGCCAGAGCACGCAGGTATCGTTGAGCACGGCCATGATCGCCAGCAGCGCGTCCAACCGGGCGTGCGGCTCGCTGGCACCGGCGGTGCGGCTGCGCTGCAGTTGCGGCAGGCCGTGGCCGATAACCGCCGGGAAACCTTGTTGCGCCTGTTCGCGGGCACCGCCAGTGCCATAGCGGCGGCGTACCTGCAGGCCATGGCTGTCTTGGGTGGTCATGGCGGGATCGTCGAACAGTGCGATGCGACCGGCACGGGCAGCCAGGGTGCTGGCATCGGCCTGGGTATCGAGGGCCTTGGATGCTACCAACAGGCCGAGGGCCCAGATTGCGCCGCGGTGGGTGTTGACCCCGCCGGTGGCGGCCAGCATTGCCGCCTCGCCTTCGCGGCCGAGCTGGCCCAGGGTGGTGCGCAGGGGCTGGCCGAGGGTGCCGATGGCCTGAGCGGCTTCGGCCATGTTGCGCAGGCAGGGCCACAGGGCCAGGGCCGAGGCATGCATCAGGGCCAGGGTCATGTCGTGGTGGGCGCCGTTGCCACGGCGGTCGACCAGGCCGGGTTTGGGGGACAGGTCGGCTTCGTCGATCAGGGCTTCCACGGCCAGGTCGGCCAAGTGGTCGGCCAGGGGTAATTCGGTTGCCTGCGCTGGCCTCTTCGCGGGTAAACCCGCTCCCACAAGGATTGCGCAATTTCCAGATGCATCACTATTGCTGTGCTCGCGAAGAAGCCCACGCGGTTGCAAGTCGAGTGCTTTCATCACCAGCTCCTGAACCGTGCAGGCGGGTTGTAGAGGCCGCCGGACCATTCGACCAGGTCGGCGATGCTGCGCGCAGCCAGCAGTTCGCGGCTGGCGTCGGTGCGGCGGATGCCGAGGTCTTCGGGCAAGGCGACCAGGCCTTGCTGGCGCAGGCGCTGACTGTCCTTGGGGTCGTGCCGCAGGCCGATGGCGGTAACCCCGGCCACGGCGGCGATCATCTGCTGGCGCTCTTCCAGGCTGCGGGCCTTGTACAGGTAGGCAATGCCCTCCTCGGTCAGCAGGTGGGTGACATCGTCGCCATAGATCATCACCGGCGCCAGCGGCATGCCGGCTTTCCTGGCCACTTCCACGGCATCGAGGGTTTCCACGAAGGTGGGCTTGCCGCCTTCCTGGTAGGTCTCGACCATCTGCACCACCAGCTTGCGACCGCGTTCGAGCATGGTTTCCGGCACGGTCATGTCGAGCCAGGCCGGGGTCGCGTGGCGCCGGCCACGGGGGTCGTGGCCCATGTTCGGGGCACCGCCGAAGCCGGCCAGGCGGCCGCGGGTCACGGTCGAGGAATGGCCATCGCCATCCACCTGCAGGGTGGCCCCGATGAACAGGTCGACAGCATACTGCCCGGCCAGCTGGCACATCATGCGATTGGAACGCAGCGAACCATCACGGCCGGTGAAAAACACGTCCGGGCGCTGGGCGATGTAGTCCTCCATGCCCAGCTCGGTGCCGAAGCAATGCACGCTTTCCACCCAGCCGGTCTCGATGGCCGGAATCAGCGTCGGGTGCGGGTTGAGTGTCCAGTTGCGGCAGATCTTGCCCTTCAGGCCCAGGGACTCGCCATAGGTAGGCAGGATCAGCTCGATGGCGGCGGTGTTGAAGCCAATGCCATGGTTCAGCGACTGCACCTGGTGTTTTTCGTAGATGCCGCGAATGGCCATCATCGCCATAAGCACGTGCACCGGCTTGATGTGGCGCGGGTCGCGGGTGAACAGCGGCTCTATATAGAAAGGCTGGTCGGCAACCACCACGAAATCGACCCAGGATGCCGGGATATCGACCCGCGGCAGGTCATCCACACGGTCCACCAGCTGGTTGACCTGGGCAATGACGATGCCGTCGCTGAAAGCGGCCGGTTCCACCAGTGCCGGGGTGTCTTCGGTACTGGGACCGGTGAACAGGTTGCCATCGCGATCGGCCATGAAACCAGCCACCAGGGTGACGTTGGGGATCAGGTCGACCAACAGCCGCGAGTACAGCTCGATATAGGTGTGGATGGCGCCGACTTCGAGCAGGCCGTCTTCCAGCAGTTGGCCAATGCGCAGGCTCTGCGGGCCGGCGAAGGAGAAGTCGAGCCTGCGGGCGATGCCACGTTCGAACAGGTCCAGGTGCTCGGCCCGGCTGACGCTGGGCATGATCATGTGCAGGTCGTGCAGGCGCCCAGGGTCGACCTTGGCCAGCGCGCGGGAGAGGAAGTCGGCCTGCTTCTGGTTGTTGCCTTCTAGCACTACCCGGTCGCCGGGAGCCAGCAGCAGTTCAAGGGCTTCGACGATTCGCTCGGTAGGCAGCACCACGCCGTCGGCGAGGTGGCGGACCCGGTCAAGGCGACGCTGCTTTTCGGCGCGCCGCCGCGACCATTGCGGCGGTGGATTCTTGGTTGTTGTCATGGTGACTCCACGGGTTCGCTGTCGTGGGGGTCACCTTAGGGCTGGGGTGGTTGCGCATCAATCAAGCTCAGGCATTGATCGTTACGGTCAGGGTAACGATTTAGCATATGCGCTGTCGCTCATGACCCTATCGCAGGCAAGCCAGCTCCCACAGGTACAGCGCAGGCCTTGAAGGTTGTGCGGTATCTGTGGGAGCTGGCTTGCCGGCGATAGGGCCAGCCCGGCCAACCTGAAACCTTGCTAGAGTGGCGTTATCGCCACACAAGACAAAAATGCAGAATCCCCCTGCAGATTTGTCGATTGTGCAAGGCAAATTCGCATGACAGGATCCTGCGATCCTCCAGCGAACTCCAGACTTCACTTGGAAAATCAATAACAAAGCAGGGAGAACGCAATGACTGCGCACGCTCATACCTCGGCAACAGACCATGTGCTGGCCGAGGTCCGCAACCAGGTCGGCCACCTGACCCTGAACCGCCCCGCCGGCCTCAATGCCCTGACCCTGGACATGGTCCGCAGCCTGCGCCAGCACCTCGACCTGTGGGCCGATGATCCGCACGTTCGCGCCGTGGTACTGCGTGGCGAGGGCCCAAAGGGCTTCTGCGCCGGTGGCGATATCCGTTCGCTGCACGACAGCTTCAAGGCCGGCGAAACGTTGCATGAAACCTTCTTCGTCGAGGAATACGCCCTTGACCTGGCCATCCATCGCTACCGCAAGCCGGTGCTGGTGCTGATGGACGGCTTCACCCTCGGTGGCGGCATGGGCCTGGCGCAGGGCTGCGACCTGCGCGTGGTCACCGAACGCAGCCGCCTGGGCATGCCCGAAGTGGCTATCGGCTACTTCCCGGATGTGGGTGGCAGCTACTTCCTGTCGCGCATCCCCGGCGAACTGGGCACCTACCTGGGTGTCAGCGGCACGCAGATCCAGGCAGCCGATGCACTGTACTGCGGCCTGGCCGACTGGTACCTGGCCAGCGACCAGCTGGCAGCCCTCGACCAGGGCCTGGACCAGCTGCGCTTTGGCGACCACCCCCTCAAGGACCTGCAAAACCTGCTGGCCAGGCTCGGCACTCAGGTGCTCGCCGATGCGCCGCTGGAAAAACTGCGACCGGTCATCGACCATTTCTTCGCTCTGCCGGACGTGCCTGCCATCGTCGAGCAACTGCGTGCGGTGAGCATTGGCGACAGCCACGCCTGGGCCGTGGCCACCGCCGACCAGCTGGAAAGCCGCTCGCCGCTGGCCATGGCGGTTACTCTGGAGATGCTGCGCCGGGGTCGCCAGCTGGGCCTTGACGACTGCTTTGCCATGGAGCTGCACCTGGACCGCCAGTGGTTCCAGCACGGCGACATCATCGAAGGCGTGCGCGCGCTGATCATCGACAAGGACAAACAGCCACGCTGGAACCCGCCGACCCTGGCCGCACTGCAACGCCAGCGGGTCGACCAATTCTTCGAAGGCCTGTGAGCCCGGGAGTACACAGATGCAAGACCTGGAACTGAGCGAAGAACAGATCATGATCCGCGACATGGCCCGGGACTTTGCCCGTGGCGAGATCGCCCCGCATGCACAGGCCTGGGAAAAGGCCGGCTGGATCGACGATGGCGTGGTGCGCAAGATGGGCGAACTGGGCCTGCTGGGCATGGTGGTGCCGGAAGACTTCGGCGGCAGCTACACCGACTACGTCGCCTACGCCCTGGCGGTGGAAGAAATCGCCGCCGGCTGCGGCGCCACCGGAGCGATGATGAGCATCCACAACTCGGTGGGCTGCGGCCCGCTGCTGGCCTACGGCACGGCAGAACAGCAACAGCAGTGGCTGCCACGCCTGGCCACCGGCGAGGTGATCGGCTGCTTCTGCCTGACCGAGCCACAGGCCGGGTCCGAGGCGCACAACCTGCGCACCCGCGCCGAGCTGGTGGATGGCCAGTGGGTGATCAACGGCGCCAAGCAGTTCGTCAGCAACGCCCGCCGCGCCGGGTTGGCCATCGTCTTCGCGGTGACCGACCCTGAGCTGGGCAAAAAGGGCCTGTCGGCGTTCCTGGTGCCCACCGACAACCCGGGCTTCAAGGTCGATCGCAGCGAGCACAAGATGGGCATCCGCGCTTCCGACACCTGCGCGGTCACCTTCGACAACTGCCGCATCCCTGCCGCCAACATCCTCGGTGAGCGTGGCAAGGGCCTGGCCATCGCCCTGTCCAACCTCGAGGGCGGCCGTATCGGCATTGCTGCCCAGGCACTGGGCATTGCCCGCGCCGCGTTCGAGGCGGCGTTGGTCTATTCGCGTGACCGGGTGCAGTTCGGCAAGCCGATCAACGAACACCAGAGCATCGCCAACCTTCTGGCCGACATGCAGGTGCAGGTGAATGCCGCGCGCTTGCTGATCCTGCATGCCGCACGCCTGCGCAGCGCCGGCAAGCCGTGCCTGTCGGAGGCCTCGCAGGCCAAGCTGTTCGCTTCGGAAATGGCCGAGCGGGTGTGCTCGATGGCGATCCAGGTGCATGGCGGCTATGGCTACCTGGAGGATTACCCGGTGGAGCGCTACTACCGCGATGCGCGGATCACGCAGATCTATGAAGGGTCTAGCGAGATCCAGCGGATGCTGATTGCGCGGGAGTTGAAGCACTATCCGCTGTAATCAGACGGGATACAGGGGCCGCTGTGCGGCCCTATCGCCGGCAAGCCAGCTTGTGTCTTGAGAGGGGATTAGAATCTGAAGTGAGAGCGGTGAATGGCAAGCTGAATGCCAGA
>NZ_JBNRIJ010000004.1:0-15905 GCF_053557675.1 Pseudomonas sp. XP1
AACTGCTCTGTGTATTTACCCATAGATCCCCCAAGGGTTGGATTGGTGTCCAACTTCTAGGGGGCAGTCCATACCTGTGGGAGCGGGCAAGCCCGCGAAGAGGCCAGTACCGGAAAACCCATTGCTGAACCTTGGCGTTTATCCCTGCTGCCCTCGGCACAACCCTTGCTGTAAGAAATTTCTGAAGATGCCATCAAAATAGTGGCGCCAGAAAACACGAGGGTTACACCGTGTCTGCCATCCTCTCACTGTTACGAAGCCGCCTTTTGCGGCCTGTGTTTGTTGCCCTTGGTATCGCTCTTTTGGTGCAGGTGCTGGTCGCCGTTGCCCTTACCCGAAGCACGGTCACCGCCTTGGAGGCCGACTTGGGTGAACGCCTGGGCAATGACAGCCGGCAGCTCGCCAGCGAGCTGGAGCAAGCCGGGCAAGACGTACGCTCAGGCCTCGACAGCCTCTCCAGCAGCACCCGCCAGCGGCTGAGCGCAGGTTTGTCGGCGCGCCTGCAAAGCGAGCAACAGCAACTGCGCAGCACGCTGGAAAAGAACCTCAAGGACTCCGCCAACGATATGGCCGAGCTGCTGGCGTCGGTCGCACCGCGGGCGATCTGGGACAACGATGTGCCGGTGCTCTCTGACTTCGCCCGGCGTGCCCAGCGCAACCCCAACGTGCTGTTCGTGGTCTACGACGACGCCCAGGGCCAGCACCTGACCCGCTACCTGAACCGGCAAAACCCGATCAACCAGGCATTGATGGACAAGGGCCAGGGCGAGCGTGCGCTGGACAAGGTGATCGACGCGGCCCGGCGCGACCCGGCGGTGTACTTCGTCGAGGCCTCGATCAACCCCAATGGTGCAGAAATCGGCAAGGTGGTGATGGGCGTTTCCACCGCCGGTATCGATCAGGAGCTAAAGGCCCTGGACCAGCGCTTCGCCGCACTGATCGCCAGCGGCGAGCAACTGGTCGGCGACAGTCTGGTCGGTGCTGCTGCCGACAGTGGCAAGACCTTGCGCGAGCGCCTGGAAAAGGCGCAGGGCAGCGCAGCCGCGATGCAGGCCAATACCGCACAGACTGTGCGTGATGCTGCTGCCGAACTGCGCTGGCGCATCGGGCTGGGCCTGATGCTGGTCGGCCTGGGTGTGCTGGTGGTGGTGGCCGTGGTGCTTGGTCGCCGGGTGCTGAGCAAGCTGCGCCTGCTGATTGCCGCGCTCGACGACCTGGCGGCTGGCGAAGGCGACCTGACCAAGCGCGTGCCCCTCGACAGCCGCGACGAAATTGGCGACATGGCTTCGGCGGTTAACCGCTTTGTCGACAAGCTGCAACCCATCGTGCGCGAGGCGGGCGAGGTGGCGCAGCGCACCGGCGTGGAGATTGGCGCGATGGCCCAGCGCAATGCCGGCGCCGATGCTGCCGCTGCACTGCAACGCGATGAAGTGGCGGCCAGCCTGCGCGATCTGTCGAGCATGGCCGATGAGGCCCAGGCTGAAAGCCATGCCATGCAGGCAGCCCTGCAGCAGGTGGTGGATATCCGCCAGGCTACTGACGAGAACAGCCGTACCTCGACTCAGCTCGCCGGTTTGATCGAGAACCTGGCCGGGCAGGTGGAGGCCGGCTCCCAGGTGATCGAGCGCCTGGCCAAGCAGAGCGAGCAGATCGAAGTGGTGCTGACCGTTATCCACGGCATCGCCGAACAGACCAACCTGCTGGCCCTGAACGCGGCCATCGAAGCCGCCCGTGCTGGCGAAACCGGGCGCGGGTTTGCCGTGGTGGCCGATGAGGTGCGGGCGCTGGCGAGCAAGACGCAAAGTTCTACGGGAGATATCCAGGCGCACATCGCCGCACTGCAGAAGGGGGCCAAGGAGGCCGTGGCCACCATCAGCCAGGCCGGTCTCAAGGCCAGCGAAGGGCTGCTGGTGTTGCGTGACAACGAGCGCCGCCAACAGTCGGTGCAGGCAGCGGTGGAGCAGGTGCACGCAGCCATCGGCCTGGCCACCCGGGCGGCCGAGCAGCAGGCGAGCGGGGCGCAGGCAGTGCGTGGGCGGGTGGAAACCATACACGCCCAGGCCGAACGCTCGGCCGAGGTGGTGATGCAGACCACCGCAAGCAGCAAGGTGCTGGATGACCTGGCCGCACAGCTGCGTGCCAGCCTGGGCCAATTCAGGGCATAGAAATTCGCAAGCGAATCGCAATCCCTGTGGGAGCGGGTTCACCCGCGAAGAAGACGACGCGGCATGGCACCGGCTCCGCCGGTGTTCGCGGGTTAACCCGCTCCCACAGGGCAAGTGCAAGCTTCTGCAATTGTGCAAGGCCATCGAGTTTTGGCGGTGCAGTGTTGCTAAGATGGCAACGACACATGGCAAACGGAGTTGTTCATGTCAGCTCAACTGGTCGCCGCCCCGGCCGCCCTGGATTTTCTCCATTGCGACAGCGTGCATGTCAACGCGCCCATGACCGCTCTCCAGGCCTACTGCACCATGACTTCGGACGTCCCAGGCTGGCTGGCCAAAGCCTTTCGCCTGCGCGATTTCATCTCGCGCCGCTTCAATGTCACTGCTATCCACGGTTTCTCATCGCGCAGCCCCGAACGTTTGCCGGTAGTGGGCGAGCATCTGGACTTTTTCCTGGTCGAGGCAATCAGCGACCATCAATTGGTCCTGACCTCGCGTGACACGCACCTGGCGGTGATGGTGAGCATGGATCTGGATGAGCCGAGGGATGGCCAGCAGCGTTTGAGCGTGACCACCTCGGTACAGTGCTTCAACCGCTTCGGCCGCCTCTACATGCTGCCTGTCGGCAAGGCGCATGGGCCGATTGTGCGGCGCATGCTGCGAAACATCTGATGGCTTCATCGCCGGCAAGCCGGCGAAGAAGGTTATGCCTTGTTCAGATACATCCGCGTAGTCAGCAGGTATACGGGCAGCCCCGACACCACGATCAGCAACGCCGCATAAGGCGCTGCCGCCGCGAACTCGACGTTGGCCGTGTGCGCCCACACCTCGGTGGCCAGGGTGGTCATTCCGGTCGGGCTGAGCAGCAAGGTAGCTGTCAGTTCCTTCATGGCATCCAGGAACACCAGGGCAAATGCTGCAGCCATGGCTGGGAAGATGATCGGCAGGGTCACCCGGCAGAACGCGGCAAAGCTGCCCGCGCCCAAGGTCCGCGCCGCTTCCTCCAGTGTAGGTGAAGCCTTGTTCAGCGCGGTGCGCACCGGCGACTGCGCCAGCGGCAGGAACAGCAGCGCATAGGCCAGCAGCAACAGTGCTGTGGTCTGGTATAGCGCCGGCACGTAATGCAGGGCGAAGAACACCAGGGTCAGGGCAATCACCAGGCCGGGCAGGGCATGCAAAAGGTATGGCAGGCGCTCGGCCCAGATTGCCAGGCGGCCCTTGTAGCGCACCACCAGGAAGCTGATAGGCAGGGCCATCAGCACGCAGAAACCGGCACCACCCAGCGACACCGACAGCGAGGTGAACAACGCCTTGGAAATGGCTGCCACCGGGAATGCCGCCGATGAACCCACGCTCAGCCAGTAGCCGAGCATGGCCAGCGGAATACCGCTGCCCAGCACCGCCAGGCCCACGCAGAACAGTTGCGCCAGCACAGCCCAGCCACGTAGCCGCACTGGTTGCGCCCGACGCGCCACGCCCTGGCCGATGCGCACATGGCGGGCCTTGCCACGTACCCGCAGTTCAAGCCACAGCATCAAAAGGCACATCGCCAACAGTACGGCGGACAGCATGGCCGCGTTGGCATTGCTGAACTCCAGTTCGAACTGCTGGTAGATAGCCGTGGTGAAGGTTTGCAGGCCGAGGATCGACAGGGCGCCGAATTCCACCAGCATGTGCAGGGCGATCAGCAGCGCGCCGCCCAGCATCGATGGCCACAGCAGCGGCAGGGTGACCTTGATGAATACTTCCCAGCGGCTGCAACCCAGCGTACGTGCCGATTCCTCCAGCGAGGTATCGAGGTTGCGCAGGGTTGCGGCCACCGGCAGGAACACCAGCGGGTACTTGGACAGGGCCATGACCATGATCGCTCCGCCCAGCCCTTCGAAGTCAGAACTCAGCGACACCCAGGTGAAGCTGCTGACGAACGACGGCACGGCAAACGGCAGGCATAGCACCACTCCCCATAGCCGACGGCCGGCCAGGTTGCTGCGCTCCAGCAGCCAAGCCAGGGCCAGGCCGACTGCCATGCAGGTCAGCGTCACCCCGACCATCAGCATCAGGGTGTTGCGCATCAGCCCCCAGACAAACGGCCGCCACAGCAGGTGCATGGCTTCTCGCCAGCCGGCCTCCCAGGCTTTCATGGCAACGTACAGCAAAGGCAGCAAGCTCATCGCTACCAGGAACAGCACAGGCAGCACCACCCAGACGGAGGGGCGCTTGCGGCGCGGTACGAAGCGTACTGGCACCGGCTCGGACAGGGCGGCAGTCATCAGAGCAGGCCGACCTCGCGCTCAAGCTCGATCGCTTCCTCTGCATTGCCCAGGTCGGCTGGTGAGATCTTCGGCGGGCGCAGGTCTTCGAACGGCTTCAGGCCACGGTCGGAGACCATGCCTTTGTGCAGCGGGTACTCGGCGGTGGTCTGGGTGATCACGCGCTGGCCTTCTTCGCTGGCCATCCAGTTGAGCAGGGCCTGGGCTTCCTTCGGGTGCTTGCTGGCCTTGACCACGGCTGCGCCGGAAATGGTGACCAGGTTGCCGGCATCGCCATCGGCCAGGTAGTAGAGCTTGGTGTCCAGCTTGCCGCGCTCGCGCTCAAGCGCATACCAGTAATAGTTGTTCACCAGTACCGCAGCGACTTCGCCCTTTTCCACGGCTTTGAGGGCGACCATGTTGTTGGTGTAGGTCTTGCCGAATGCCTTCAGGCCGGTCAGCCATTCTTCGGTGGCTTCTCGCCCGTGCATCTTCAGGATAGCCACGGCCTGCTCCTGGAAGGCGCCGCTGGTGGGTACATAGCCGACGCGACCTTCCCACTCGGGGTTGGCGAAGTCCATCACTGTGGTCGGCAGGTCTTTCTCGTCGACCTTCTTCGGGTTGAACACGACGATACGCGTACGGGCGGTAATGCCCATCCAGGTGCCGTTGGTGCCAACGTACTCCTTGGGCATCATGTTCGCGGTGGCGTCGTCGATCTTTGCCAGCAGGCCCAGTTCGCCCAGGTTGTTCAGGGGCGGGGACTCTTCGGTATAGATGATGTCGGCCGGCGAGCGTTCGCCTTCCTCGATGATCTGGCTGGCCAGCTGGTTGCTGCTGCCCTTGCGAATATTTATGTGGATGCCGGTCTTGGCCTCGTAGGCCTTGGCGATGGCCTCGCCGATTTCCTTGTGCTGACCGTTGTACATGGTCAGGGTGACCGGTGCGTCTGCCATGGCGGCCGGAGCGCCGATGGCCAGGCTCAGCACGGCGGCGGCCAAGGTACGCATCAGCGGTTGCGGGCGGATCGTCATGCGGGTACTTCCTCGCTTACGGCTACATATTTGGAAACAATGGTAAACGAAATCGTTTCTCAAGTGGCCGGGTGACGAGAAATTCATGGTCAGACCATGGTGCAAGAGTCTGAAGGTGTGTTGGCTGTGCCTATGACCGAAAGAGGAGGGATACAAAAATCGCAGGCAAGAAAAAACCCACTAGCAAGCTAGTGGGTTTTTGTATGGTGCCCAGGAGAAGACTCGAACTTCCACGACCGTTAAGTCACTGATACCTGAAACCAGCGCGTCTACCAATTCCGCCACCTGGGCAAAGCTTTACATCGTCTGGAGAAGGCGACTATCGTTCGCTTTCACACAGTAGTAACAGATCCTTGGTCATCTGTTACTTGAAAATATTTGGTGCCCAGGAGAAGACTCGAACTTCCACGGCCGTTAAGCCACTGATACCTGAAACCAGCGCGTCTACCAATTCCGCCACCTGGGCACACATTCGAGATTACTTGATGCTTTACAGCGCCGCTCATCTCTACTACAACTTCGGGGTTGTCCGTCGTTGTGGTGCGCACTATACGGACGGTCCGGGGGGCTGTAAACCCCCCGAGCAAAAAAAATTTCAAAAAATTCAACTTGTTGATTCCGCAGGCCTATTCCTTCTCGCCGGAGACGCCGGTAGGGCTGTCCAAGGCTGACATTTCCGGTTTCAATACGCCTATGCCAGAATTCATATCTATATACCCCAAGGTGAACCCCTTCTGATGGCCGATTGGCAATCCCTCGATCCCGAGGCCGCTCGCGAAGCGGAAAAATACGACAACCCCATTCCCAGCCGTGAGCTGATCCTGCAGCGCCTCGCCGACCGTGGCGAACCGGCCGCACGCGAGGAGCTGGCGGCCGAGTTCGGTCTTTACGACGAAGACCAGATCGAAGCACTGCGCCGCCGCCTGCGCGCCATGGAGCGCGATGGCCAGCTTATCTATACCCGGCGCGGCACCTATGCCCCGGTAGACAAGCTGGACCTGATCTGCGGCCGCGTTTCCGGTCACCGCGATGGCTTCGGCTTCCTTATTCCGGACGATGGCAGCGAAGACCTGTTCCTCAGCCCGTCGCAGATGCGCCTGGTGTTCGACGGCGACCGCGGCCTGGCCCGGGTCTCTGGCGTCGACCGCCGTGGTCGCCGCGAAGGCGTGCTGGTCGAAATCATCTCCCGTGCCCACGAAAGTGTGGTCGGCCGTTACTTCGAAGAAGGCGGTATCGGCTACGTGACCCCGGACAACCCGAAGATCCAGCAGGAAGTGCTGGTCACCGCCGGGCGCAACGGCGGTGCCAAGATCGGCCAGTTCGTCGAGATCAAGATCACCCACTGGCCCACCCCGCGCTTCCAGCCGCAAGGCGATGTGGTAGAGGTCATCGGCAACTATATGGCGCCGGGCATGGAAATCGACGTTGCCCTGCGCAGCTACGATATCCCGCACGTCTGGCCCAAAGACGTGATCAAGGAAGCGCGCAAGTTCCGCTCTGAAGTCGAAGAGAAGGACAAGGAGAAGCGCGTCGACCTGCGCCACCTGCCGTTCGTCACCATTGACGGCGAGGACGCCCGCGACTTCGACGATGCTGTCTATTGCGAGCCGTTGGGCAAACTGCGCCTGTTCTCCGGTGGCTGGCGCCTGTATGTGGCCATTGCCGACGTGTCCAGCTACGTGCGCCTGGGTTCGGCCCTGGACGTCGAGGCCCAGCAGCGCGGCAACTCGGTGTACTTCCCCGAGCGTGTGGTGCCTATGCTCCCCGAAGAGCTGTCCAACGGCCTGTGCTCGCTGAACCCGCATGTCGATCGCCTGGCCATGGTCTGCGAAATGACCATGAACAAAGCCGGCCAGATGGTCGCCTACCAGTTCTACGAAGGCGTCATCCACTCCCACGCCCGCCTGACCTATAACAAGGTCAGCAGCATGCTCGAGCATTCCCGTACCCGTGAGGGCAAGGCGCTGCGCGAGGAGTACAAGGCAGTCGTCCCGGACCTGAAGAACCTGTACAACCTGTACAAGGTGCTGCTGGAGGCCCGTCACACACGCGGCGCGATCGACTTCGAGACCCAGGAAACCCGCATCATCTTCGGTGACGAGCGCAAGATCGCGGAAATTCGCCCGACCGTGCGCAACGACGCCCACAAGCTGATCGAGGAATGCATGCTGGCGGCCAACGTGGCCACCGCCGAATTCCTGCAGAAGCATGGTGTGCCGGCCCTGTACCGCGTGCACGACGGCCCGCCGCCGGAGCGCCTGGAAAAGCTGCGCGCGTTCCTGGGCGAACTGGGCCTGAGCCTGCACAAGGGCAAGGACCCGTCGCCGAAAGACTACCAGGCACTGCTTGCGAGCATCGCCGGGCGCCCGGACTTCCACCTGATCCAGACCGTGATGCTGCGTTCGCTGAGCCAGGCGGTGTACAGCACCGAGAACAACGGCCACTTCGGCCTGAACTACGAGGCTTATACCCACTTCACCTCGCCGATCCGTCGTTACCCGGACCTGCTGGTGCACCGCGCCATCCGCAGCATCATCCGCTCCAAGGTAGATACCCCGCACGTCAAGCGTGCTGGCGCCATGAGCATCCCCAAGGCGCGTATCTACCCGTACGACGAAAACACCCTCGAGCAGCTCGGCGAGCAGTGCTCGATGACCGAGCGTCGGGCCGATGAAGCCACCCGTGACGTGGTCAACTGGCTCAAGTGCGAATTCATGAAGGATCGCGTGGGCGAGACCTTCCCGGGTGTGATCACCGCTGTGACCGGCTTCGGCCTGTTCGTCGAGCTGACCGACATCTACGTAGAAGGTCTGGTGCACGTCAGTGCGCTGCCGGGCGACTACTACCACTTCGATCCGGTGCACCACCGCCTGTCTGGCGAGCGTACCGGTCGCAGCTTCCGCCTGGGCGACACGATCGAGGTCAAGGTCATGCGCGTCGATCTGGACGAGCGCAAGATCGACTTCGAGGTGTCGGAAAAGACCCTCGCCGCCCCGATCGGCCGCAAGCAGCGTGGCGCCGCGCCGGCTGCCAGCCACGCCGAGCAAGCCCCGGTCGAGGCCAAGGCCACGCCGAAGCCGCGCAGCCGCAAGAGCGAGACCGCCGAGGCGTACTTCCCGAAAGACGCCGTGCAGCGTAACGCCGAAGTGCGCAAGAGCCGCGAAATGAAGAAGGCGCTGATGAGCGAGGCGCGCAGTGGCGGCCATGCCAGCAGCAAGTCGGACAAGGGTGGCAAGGCTTCCGGCAAACCGACCAAGCACCGTAAAGGCCCGTCGAAGTCCGGCGCGCCACGCAAGAGCAAGAGCAAGAGCAAGTCATGAGTCAGCTGGAAAAGATCTACGGCGTGCACGCCGTGCAGGCATTGCTGCAGCACCATCCGAAGCGGGTCAAGCAGATCTGGCTGTCGGAAGGGCGCAGCGAGCCTCGCTTGCAGGCGCTGCTGGCGCTGGCCGCGGAACATCGCGTGGCGGTCGGCCAGGCCGAACGCCGTGAGATGGACGCCTGGGTAGAGGGCGTGCATCAGGGTGTGGTCGCCGAGGTGAGCCCGAGCCAGGTCTGGGGCGAGTTGATGCTCGAGGAGTTGCTCGAGCGCACCGAAACACCACCGCTGATCCTGGTGCTGGACGGTGTCACCGACCCGCACAACCTTGGCGCCTGCCTGCGTACCGCCGATGCCGCCGGTGCCACGGCAGTGGTGGTGCCCAAGGACAAGTCCGCAACCCTGACGCCGGTCGTGCGCAAGGTGGCCTGTGGCGCCGCGGAGGTGATCCCGCTGGTGGCTGTGACCAACCTGGCGCGCACCCTGGAAAAACTGCAGCAGCGTGGCCTGTGGGTGGTAGGTACCGCCGGCGAGGCCGAGCAGGAAATCTACCAGCAGGACCTGACCGGGCCGCTGGTGATGATCATGGGCGCGGAAGGCAAGGGCATGCGCCGGCTGACACGCGAACATTGCGATTTCCTGGTGAAGTTGCCGATGGGCGGTAGTGTCAGCAGCCTGAACGTGTCGGTGGCGACGGGCGTGTGCCTGTTCGAGGCTGTGCGTCAGCGTCAGGCCAAGCGCTGATCTTCGGCCTGTACCGGCCTTATCGCCGGTAAGCCAGCTCCCACAGGTGCGCCACAGGGTTTAGCACCTGTGGAGCTGGCTTGCCGGCGATAGGGCCAGTGCAGGAATAAAGTGCTTCCGGCTGTTCAAATATTCACCAATCGCCTTGCTTGTACGCCTCGCCTTCTCTACAATTGCGCCCCTTGCCGAGCTGGCAGGCGCTCATGTGCCTCCCCTCCGTGCAAGACATACAGTGTCATTCACTCCTTGTCTGACCAGATTCGCTGGCAGACTACTAACCCGTAAGGAGCATTCATGCGTCATTACGAAATCATCTTCCTGGTTCACCCGGACCAGAGCGAGCAAGTCGGCGGCATGGTTGAGCGTTACACCAAGCTGATCGAAGAAGATGGTGGCAAGATCCACCGCCTGGAAGACTGGGGCCGTCGTCAACTGGCCTACGCAATCAACAATGTTCACAAGGCTCACTACGTGATGCTGAACGTTGAGTGCACCGGCAAGGCCCTGGCCGAGCTGGAAGACAACTTCCGCTACAACGATGCCGTTATCCGTAACCTGGTCATCCGTCGCGACGAAGCCGTTACCGGCCAGTCCGAGATGCTGAAGGCTGAAGAAAACCGCAGCGAGCGCCGTGAGCGTCGTGAGCGTCCTGAGCATGCTGAATCCGCCGACGGCGACGACAGCAATGACAGCGACTCCAGCGATAACGCTGACGAGTAATCCACGGACCTTTAGAGGAGCCTATTAAATGGCACGTTTCTTCCGTCGTCGTAAATTCTGCCGCTTCACTGCTGAAGACGTGAAAGAGATCGACTTCAAAGATCTCAACACCCTGAAAGCTTACGTATCCGAAACCGGCAAGATCGTTCCAAGCCGTATCACCGGTACCAAAGCTCGTTATCAGCGTCAGCTGGCTACCGCTATCAAGCGCGCCCGCTTCCTGGCCCTGCTGCCCTACACCGACAGCCACGGCCGCTGAGACCGGGTCGTCGACAAGCAGTAAGGGATTAGCATGCGAGCGTTAGCAAGTTTCATCATGCGCGGTCGTGTGCAGGCCACCCTGGTGGTGGTCATCAGCGCGGTACTGCCGCTGCTGTTCTGGTTGAGTGCCGCTGCCGGCAGCCTTGTGCTGCTGCGGCGTGGGTTCAAGGATGCTACAACGGTCATCGCCGGCGGCCTGCTGGCCGGGCTGGCCGTGTGGGTCATGGGCGATCCCATCACCTTTCTGGTGATCGCTGGTGCCCTGGGCTTGGCTGCGCTGTTGCGCGCCGAGCATCCCTGGAGCCGGGTGTTGCTGGTCAGTGCCGTGTTCGCCGTGGCTTTCAGCCTCGTGCTCGATCTGGCGTTGGCGCAAACCTTCGATGTGCTGGCCAAGGCGTTTGCCGAAGCCATGCCGAAAATCGAGGGGCAGCCGGTGCTCTCCGGTGAGCTGATCCGCCCTGTGCTGGTCGCTTCCACAGCAGTGACGGTGCAATTGTTCAGTGTGCTGGCCCTGGTGCTGGCGCGCTACTGGCAGGCAGCGTTGTACAACCCTGGAGGCTTCGGTCGCGAGTTTCGCGCCCTGAAGTTGCCGAAACAGACCATGGCGGTCTTGGTGGCAGTGATGGTGGTGGCCCCGTTCATCGGGCCGCAGTTCATCGTCCTGGCATCGGCCTCGAGCCTGGTACTGGTGCTGGCCGGCATCGCCTTGATGCACGGGCTGGTGGCACAGGGGCGACTGGCCGGTTTCTGGCTGGTGGGCATGTACGTGACGTTGCCGCTGATCATGCAGCTGATTTATCCGTTGCTGGTGGTTTTGGCCATTGTCGACAGCCTGATTGATTTTCGCGGTCGCAAGTCCCCCAAGGGGAATGACTCCGCGAACGGTGAAGGTTAAAAGTTAAGAGGTTTTACCAAATGGAACTGATCCTGCTGGAAAAAGTCGCTAACCTGGGCAACCTGGGCGACAAAGTAAAGGTTAAGGCTGGTTACGGCCGTAACTTCCTGCTGCCATTCGGCAAGGCCACCGTTGCCAACGCCGCCAACCTGGCTGCGTTCGAAGAGCGTCGCGCCGAGCTGGAAAAAGCAGCTGCTGACAAGAAAGCTTCGGCTGAAAGCCGCGCTGCCCAACTGGCCGAGCTGGAAGTGACCATCACTGCCACCGCTGGCGACGAAGGCAAGCTGTTCGGTTCGATCGGCACCCACGACATCGCTGACGCCCTGACCGCCTCCGGCGTTGAAGTGGCCAAGGCTGAAGTTCGTCTGCCGAACGGCACCATCCGTCAGGTTGGCGAATACGACGTAGCCGTGCACCTGCACAGCGACGTTGAAGCCACCGTACGCGTGGTCGTCGTAGCTGCCTAAGCTGCGCTGACTGGCTGGCTCCTTGTGGGTCAGGCGGTTAACATCGGGCACGGTCCTGTTTTCGACAGGCCGTGCCCTTTGTCTTTTTCATCCTCCAGAATTCTTTCGTGGCCATGAACGAGATCACCACCTCCGAACAGCTTGACCTGCAAACTGCAGCCCTGAAGGTGCCGCCGCATTCCATCGAGGCCGAACAGGCCGTGCTCGGTGGCCTGATGCTGGACAACAACGCCTGGGAGCGGGTACTGGACCAGGTGTCGGATGGCGACTTCTACCGGCATGACCACCGCCTGATTTTCCGTGCCGTGCACAAGTTGGCCGACGCCAACCAGCCATTCGACGTGGTGACCCTTCACGAGCAGTTGGACAAGGAAGGCCTTTCTTCGCAAGTCGGTGGCTTGGCGTACTTGGCAGAGTTGGCCAAGAACACCCCGTCGGTAGCCAACATCAAGGCCTACGCCGCGATCATTCGCGAGCGCGCCACCCTGCGTCAGCTGATCAGCATCAGTACCGATATCGCCGACAACGCGTTCAACCCCCAAGGGCGCAACGCCGAAGAGATTCTCGACGACGCCGAGCGGCAGATCTTCCAGATCGCCGAGGCGCGGCCGAAGACCGGCGGCCCGGTGGGGGTCAACGAACTGTTGACCATGGCCATCGACCGCATCGACACGCTGTTCAACTCCGACAGCGACATCACCGGTGTTTCCACAGGCTTTACCGACCTCGACGAGAAGACCAGCGGCCTGCAGCCAGCCGACCTGATCATCGTCGCCGGCCGACCGTCGATGGGCAAGACCACCTTCGCCATGAACCTGGTGGAAAACGCCGTACTGCGTACCGACAAGGCGGTGCTGGTGTTCTCCCTCGAGATGCCAGGAGAATCGCTGATCATGCGTATGCTCTCGTCTCTGGGCCGTATCGACCAGACCAAGGTGCGTTCCGGCCAGCTGGACGACGACGACTGGCCGCGCCTGACCTCGGCGGTGAACCTGCTCAACGACCGCAAGCTGTTCATCGACGATACCGCCGGCATCAGCCCCTCGGAAATGCGTGCGCGTACCCGCCGCCTGGCCCGTGAGCACGGCGAAATCGCCATGATCATGGTCGACTACCTGCAGCTGATGCAGATTCCGGGTTCGGCCGGTGACAACCGGACCAACGAGATTTCCGAGATCTCCCGCTCGCTCAAGGCCCTGGCCAAGGAGTTCAACTGCCCGGTCATCGCCCTGTCGCAGCTGAACCGCTCCCTGGAACAGCGCCCGAACAAGCGCCCTGTGAACTCCGACTTGCGTGAATCTGGTGCGATCGAGCAGGACGCCGACGTGATCATGTTCGTGTACCGCGACGAGGTGTACCACCCCGAGACCGAGCACAAGGGCGTGGCGGAAATCATCATCGGTAAACAGCGTAACGGCCCCATCGGCTTCGTGCGCCTGGCGTTCATCGGCAAGTACACCCGCTTCGAGAACCTTGCGCCGGGCATGTACAACTTCGACGACGACGAATAAGCCACCGGCCTCATCGCCGGCAAGCCAGTTCCCACAGGAGACCACTGCCTTGAGGCCGGTGGAGCTCCTGGAGGCGTTTGCTTGCCGGCGATGAGACCGGTACAGGCAACCCATGAATCCGACAACCATCGTCGGATTTGGTCAAAATTTGTGCTATATTCCGCGCCCGCGATTTCCCTGCACACCAGAACCGGTCACTGACATGCAAGCAGCCAAACCACTCTACGACTATCCCAAGTACTGGGCCGAATGCTTCGGGCCAGCACCTTTCCTGCCGATGAGCAGGGAGGAGATGGATCTGCTCGGCTGGGATTCCTGCGACATCATCATCGTGACCGGTGATGCCTACGTCGACCACCCGTCGTTCGGCATGGCCATCATCGGCCGCCTGCTGGAGGCCCAGGGCTTCCGCGTGGGCATCATTGCCCAGCCGAACTGGCAGTCGAAAGACGACTTCATGAAACTCGGCGAGCCGAACCTGTTCTTCGGCGTGGCTGCGGGCAACATGGACTCGATGATCAACCGCTATACCGCGGACAAGAAAATCCGTTCCGACGACGCCTACACCCCTGGTGGCCTTGCCGGCAGGCGCCCGGACCGCGCCAGCCTGGTGTACAGCCAGCGTTGCAAGGAAGCCTACAAGCACGTGCCGATCGTGCTCGGCGGCATCGAGGCTTCGCTGCGCCGCATCGCCCATTACGACTACTGGCAGGACAAGGTCCGCCACTCGATCCTGATCGACGCCAGCGCCGACATCCTGCTATTCGGCAACGCCGAACGCGCGGTGGTCGAGGTGGCCCAGCGCCTGTCCAACGGCGAGAAGATCGAGACCATCACCGATGTGCGCGGCACTGCTTTCGTGCGTCGCGACACGCCTCAGGGCTGGTACGAGATCGATTCGACCCGAATCGACCGCCCGGGCCGCGTCGACAAGATCATCAACCCGTACGTGAACACTCAGGACACCCAGGCCTGTGCCATCGAGCAGGCCAAGGGCGACCAGGAGGACCCGAACGAAGCCAAGGTCGTGCAGATCCTCGACAGCCCGAGCATGACCCGGGAAAAGTCGGTGATCCGCCTGCCGTCGTTCGAGAAGGTGCGTAACGACCCGGTACTCTATGCCCATGCCAACCGGGTGTTGCATCTGGAGACCAACCCGGGCAACGCCCGCGCCCTGGTGCAGAAGCATGGCGAAGTGGATGTGTGGTTCAACCCGCCACCCATCCCCATGAGCACCGAGGAAATGGACTACGTGTTCGGCATGCCCTATGCCCGTGTGCCGCACCCGGCCTACGGCAAGGAGCGCATCCCGGCCTACGAGATGATCCGCTTCTCGGTGAACATCATGCGTGGCTGCTTCGGTGGCTGCACCTTCTGCTCGATCACCGAGCACGAAGGCCGCATCATCCAGAACCGCTCGCACGAGTCGATCCTGCACGAAATCGAAGAGATGCGTGACAAGGTGCCGGGCTTCACCGGCGTGGTTTCCGACCTTGGCGGCCCGACTGCCAACATGTACCGCATCGCCTGCAAGAGCCATGACATCGAGAAGCACTGCCGCAAGCCGTCTTGCGTGTTCCCGGGCATCTGCGAAAACCTCAACACCGACCACAGCTCGCTGATCGAACTGTACCGCAAGGCTCGCGCCCTGCCGGGTGTGAAGAAGATCCTGATTGCCTCGGGCCTGCGTTACGACCTGGCGGTGGAGTCGCCGGAGTACGTCAAGGAGCTGGTCACCCACCACGTCGGCGGTTACCTGAAGATTGCCCCGGAGCATACCGAGCGTGGCCCGCTGGACAAGATGATGAAGCCGGGTATCGGCACCTATGACCGCTTCAAGCGCATGTTCGAGAAGTTCTCGAAAGAGGCGGGCAAGGAACAGTACCTGATCCCGTACTTCATTGCCGCGCACCCGGGCACCACCGATGAAGACATGATGAACCTGGCCCTGTGGCTGAAGGGCAACGGCTTCCGTGCCGACCAGGTGCAGGCGTTCTACCCGTCGCCGATGGCCTCGGCCACGGCCATGTACCACTCGGGCAAGAACCCGCTGCGCAAGGTGACCTACAAGAGCGAAGGCGTGGAGATCGTCAAGAGCGAGGAGCAGCGCCGTCTGCACAAGGCGTTCTTGCGTTACCACGACCCGAAGGGCTGGCCGATGCTGCGTGAGGCACTGCAGCGCATGGGCCGCGCCGACCTGATCGGGCCGGGCAAGCACCAGCTGATCCCGCTGCACCAGCCGCAGACCGATACCTACCAGAGTGCACGCCGCAAGAACTCGACCCCGGCAGGTAGCCACAAGGTGGGCAAGGAGCAGAAGGTCCTTACCCAGCACACCGGCCTGCCGCCGCGTGGCAGTGATGGCAGCAAGCCTTGGGACAAGCGTGAAAAAGCCAAGGCTGAAGCGTTCGCGCGTAACCAGCAGGCGGCCAAGGAGCGCAAGGAAGCGGCCAAGGGTGGCAAAGGCAACAAGAAGCCGCGTCAGCCAGTGATCCCGCGCTGATTTCGGGGGCCGCTTTGCGGCCCAATCGCCGGGGGGG
>NZ_JBNRIJ010000004.1:15999-19621 GCF_053557675.1 Pseudomonas sp. XP1
AAGCAGCCCCTGTTGCAGGTTTAGTCAGGCTTCCTGTCGACCCACTTCGGCGCCACCGGCGCGACAAATTTGTCCATGCCGTCCAGCAGCTCATCCGGCTGCTGCCCGAGCAGCAACATCGCCCGATGCTGCGGCCGCACGAAACCTTCTTCGACGATATGGTCGAGGAACCCGCCCAGCTTCTCGTAGAAGCCGTTAACATCCAGCAACCCCAGCGGCTTGGCGTGATAGCCCAATTGCCCCCAGGTCCATACCTCGAACAACTCCTCCAGCGTACCCAGCCCTCCGGGCAGGGCGATGAATGCATCGCTCAGCTCGGCCATGCGTGCCTTGCGCGCGTGCATGCCGTCGACCACTTCCAGGCGGCTGAGGCCCTTGTGGCCGATTTCGGCATTCATCAGGCTCTCTGGGATGATCCCGATCACTTCGCCACCGGCCGCCATGGCCGCGTCGGCGACGGTGCCCATCAGGCCGACTGCACCGCCGCCATAGACCAGTGTCAGGCCGCGACGGGCAATCGCCTGGCCCAGTGATATGGCCGCTTCACGGTAGGCGGGGTTGGCACCAATGCTGGCGCCGCAGAACACACAAACGGAACGTACGGGCATTGCTCATCTCCAGTCACTCAGGCTGACAGGGTAAGGCCCATGTCCTACAGTTCCAAGGCCGGTTTCACTCCGGCCGGGAGAATTCGCAGATGGCGCCGGTGGCTCCATGGGCGTAGGCCGCCAGCAGGCTGTTCATCAGGCTTCCAAGGGTCATTTCGTATTGCTCCTAAATGAGAGGTTGTCCCATCGTCCAATAAAAGGGCATGATGTGCCCTTGAATTGGTTGTATACAATCCATTGAACAATTCTACTGGCTGGCCTCTTGACAGCCCCTTGACCCATATCAGCAAGGGGCTGAACGGTTTCAGGCAGTCTCGCAATTGATAAAACCCTGCCAAGGAGATTCATGATGTTTGCGAAAGCTGTAGCGGTATCCCTGCTGACCCTCGCCAGCGCCTCTGTCTTCGCAGCCGAGTGCTCGGTGACTGTCGACTCCACCGACCAGATGTCCTACAACACCAAGGAAATCACCGTCGACAAGAGCTGCAAGGAATTCACCGTCAAACTGACCCACTCCGGCAACCTGCCGAAGAACGTCATGGGCCACAACCTGGTGATCAGCAAGACTGCCGATATGCAGGGCATTGCTACCGAAGGCATGAGCCAGGGGCTGGAAAAGGACTACATCAAGGCTGACAACGCCGCGATCATCGCCCACACCAAGATGATTGGCGCTCCTGAGAAGGAGACCGAGGTGAAGTTCGACGCTTCCAAGCTGGAAGCCGGTGGCGACTACAGCTTCTTCTGCACCTTCCCGGGCCACATCTCGATGATGAAGGGCAAGGTCGTCGTCAAGTAATCAAAGGCTGACGGTGAATCCTGTGGGAGCGGGTTCGGCGCCCCGATGAACCCGCTCCCACAGGTCTTTCTACAGCCTGATCAAGGGGCGAACGGCAGTTCGCGCTTGTGCTGGGTCTTGCGGTAGGTAGCGACGATGATATCGAACGCTTCCTGATCAACCGGCTGCCCATGCAGGAAGGCATCGATCTGCTGGTAGGTCACGCCATGGGAGGCTTCGTCCGGCTTGCCCGGCGCCAGGTCTTCCAGGTCTGCAGTCGGCACCTTTTCCACCAGTGACTCCGGCGCACCGAAGCTGCGCGCAATCGCCCGCACCTGGTTCTTCACCAGCCCGCTCAGCGGTGCCAGGTCGCAGGCACCATCACCGAACTTGGTAAAGAAGCCCATCACCGCCTCGGCGGCGTGGTCGGTACCGATCACCAGGCCCGCGCGGGCACCAGCGATGGTGTATTGGGCGACCATGCGGGTACGTGCCTTGACGTTGCCGACCACGAAGTCCACCAGCGTCGGCGAGCCGTTCTTCAACTCCACCACTTCAGCCGCCAGCGCCCGTACTGCCGGGGCGATATCCACAGTGTGCACTTCGTCGGCCTTGATCACTTCCAGGCACGCCTGGGCGTCATGCTCGTCATGCTGGACCTGGTAAGGCAGGCGTACGGCGATGAAGGTGTAGGCCTTGTCGCCGGTTTCGGCGCGCAGCTCGTTGATGGCACGTTGGGCGAGCAGTGCGGCGGTCAGCGAGTCGACGCCGCCGCTGATGCCCAGCACCAGGGTCTTGAGCCGGGCGTTGGCCAGGCAATCCTTTATGAACGCCACGCGCCGGGCTACTTCGGCCTCGAGCGCGGCGGCGTCGGCGAACGGCGGCTGTACCTTCAGCGCCTGGGCAATCTCTTGCTGAACCGCTTGCATGGGTTACTCCTTGCTGGGGACTTTGAATACATGGCGCATGTAGGCGACGAAGTTCTCGTCGCGGCATTGGGTCTTGGCGGCTTCGTCCGAGATCTTCGCTACCGGCGCGCCGTTGCAGTCGGTCATTTTAAGCACGATGTTCATCGGGGCCACACCTGGGATATCACAGGTCAGGTTGGTGCCGATGCCGAAGCTGACGTTGATGCGACCGCGCAGGGCTCGGAAGATTTCCAGCGAGCGGGTCAGGTTGAGACCGTCGGAAAAAACCAGGGTCTTGGTCATCGGGTCGATACCCAGTTTCTGGTAATGGGCAATGGCCTTTTCCGCCCAGGCCACCGGTTCGCCCGAGTCGTGGCGCAGGCCGTCGAACAGCTTGGCGAAGTACAGATCGAAATCGCCGAGGAAGGCATCCATGGTGATGCAATCGGTCAGGGCGATGCCAAGCAGGCCGCGATACTCGCGCACCCAGCAGTCGAGCGCGGCGATCTGGCTATCGATCAGTCGCGGGCCGAGTTGCTGGTGGGCCATGATCCATTCATGGGCCATGGTGCCCAGAGGCTTGATATCCAGTTTCCATGCCAGGTCGACGTTGCTGGTGCCGACGAAGCGCCCCGGGAAATCGTCGCGCAGCACGCGCACCACTTCTTCCTGCACGCGGCTGGAAAAGCGTCGGCGGGTGCCGAAGTCGGCCACCTGCAGTTCGGCCAGTTCATCGTCGCTGGCATGCGCGCGCAGCCAGTCGAACTTGCGGTACAGCTGGTCGCGGGCCTCGGCCAGGCGCATGCGCGGGTGCAGGTGGCGGTTGCGCACTTCACTGATGATCGCCAGCAGCGGTACTTCGAACAGGATCACATGCAGCCACGGGCCTTTCAGGCGCAGGAACAGCTGGCCGTTTTCTATCCCCAGGCGTACGTAGCGCAGGTTGAAGCGGAACAGGCGCAGAAAGCGCAGGAAGTCAGGCTTGAGGAAGCTGATGCGTTCCAGGAAGGCCAACTGGCCGTCATCCAGGGTGAGGTCGCTGAGCAGTTCGAGCTGGTTGCGGATCTCGCCGAGGTATGGGCGCAGATCCTCGCCGTTGCGGCAGCGGAATTCCCATTCGACGTCGGCGTCCGGGTAGTTGTGCAGTACGCCCTGCATCATGGTGAGTTTGTAGAAGTCGGTGTCGAGCAGGTTGTGCACGATGCGCTCGGCGAATGCGCTCTCGCTCATCAATGGGGCTCCGGAGGCGGCGAATGGCGGACATTGTGCCAGCCTTTTCGGCCTTGTTGTGCCTGTTGCGGCCCTATCGCCGGGCAGCCCCCGCCCCC
>NZ_JBNRIJ010000004.1:19722-25278 GCF_053557675.1 Pseudomonas sp. XP1
CAGAGGTGTTTTTTCGTGCACCAGCTAGCCTTGAAACGGTGCCGCCTGTAGCAGTCGCGCACCAGCTGTGTGCAGTTCGGTGACGTCCGCTGTTACAGGGCGGTTGCACGTTAACACTTGCCAGGGTTGCAATGATGGCACTCGATGGTTGCTCCTTGTCTGTACGTGTGGTGGCGCCCGCCGCGTGGCAGACGGTTGCACGCTCAATAAAGAAAAGGCCGTCGGTCGCCTGCCAGCAACCTGCACAGTGTGTTTTCCCGTAAGACAAAACCTATGGCACGGCCCTTGCTCGGAGCACTGGGCTGAGAAGTTGTAGTGCCAACCAAAAAAAACTCTAGGAGCACCACCTCATGTCGCAGACGTTTTACAAGAAAGGTTTCCTGGCTCTGGCCGTAGCTACGGCACTGGGTGTTTCTTCGTATGTTCAGGCCGACGTCAAGATCGGTGTAGCGGGCCCGATGACCGGGGCTAACGCAGCGTTTGGCGAGCAGTACATGAAAGGTGCGCAGGCAGCGGCCGACAAGATCAACGCCGCCGGTGGCGTGAACGGCGAGAAAATCGTCCTGGTCAAGGGCGATGACGCCTGCGAGCCGAAGCAGGCCGTGGCCGTGGCCAACCGCCTGGTCGACCAGGACAAGGTGATCGGCGTGGTCGGCCACTTCTGTTCCTCCAACACCATCCCGGCCTCCGAGGTGTATGACGAGGCTGGCGTCATCGCCATCACCCCAGGTTCCACCAACCCACAGGTCACCGAGCGCGGCCTGGGCGCCATGTTCCGCATGTGCGGCCGTGACGACCAACAGGGCATCGTCGCCGGCGACTACATCGTCGACGTGCTCAAGGGCAAGAAAGTCGCGGTACTGCACGACAAGGACACCTACGGCCAGGGCCTGGCCGACGCGACCAAGGCACAGCTGGAGAAACGCGGCGTCAAGCCGGTGCTGTACGAAGGCCTGACCCGCGGCGAGAAGGACTTCAGCGCCGTGGTCACCAAGATCCGCTCCACCGGTGCCGACGTGGTCTACTTCGGTGGCCTGCACCCGGAAGCCGGCCCGCTGGTGCGCCAGCTGCGCGAACAGGGCCTGAAGGACGTCAAGTTCATGTCCGATGACGGCATCGTCACCGATGAACTGGTGTCCACCGCCGGCGGCGCACAGTACGTCGATGGCGTGTACATGACCTTCGGTGCCGACCCGCGCCTGCTGCCGGACAGCAAGGCGGTGGTGGAGGAGTTCCGCAAGGCCGGTACCGAACCTGAAGGCTATACCCTGTACGCCTATGCCTCGCTGCAGGCCCTGGCTGCAGCGTTCAACGGCGCCAAGTCGAACAAGGGCGAGGACGCTGCCAAGTGGCTCAAGGCCAACCCGGTGCAGACCGTCATGGGCGAGAAAAAGTGGGACTCGAAGGGTGACCTGACCGTGTCCGACTACGTGGTCTACCAGTGGGATGCCCAAGGCAAGTACCACCAGCTGGAAAAACAAAAATAACAACGGCCCACGGCCCGGGCGCGTCAGCCCCCGGGCCAAAGCCCAGCGGTACCTGTCTTTATCCGTAGATCTGCACAGTACTGCGCTGCGAGGGCCGCCTGTCCCAGGCCCGCCGTGGTCGGCGCTCGTGCAATCTCAATCAGGTGAGATTGCGTTATGGATGGTATTTTCCTGCAGCAACTGGTCAACGGCCTGACCCTCGGGTCGGTCTATGGCCTGATCGCCATCGGCTACACAATGGTCTATGGCATTATCGGCATGATCAACTTCGCGCACGGCGAGGTGTATATGATTTCCGCGTACCTCGCGGCGATCAGCCTGGCATTGCTGGCTTACTTCGGTATCGAGTCGTTTCCCCTGTTGATGCTGGGCACCCTGTTGTTCACCATCGTCGTCACCGGTGTGTACGGCTTCACCATCGAACGCATCGCCTACAAACCCCTGCGCAACTCCACCCGTCTGGCACCGCTGATCAGTGCCATCGGCATCTCGCTGATCCTGCAGAACTACGCGCAGATCAGCCAGGGCGCCCGCCAGCAAGGCGTGCCAACCCTGCTGGAAGGCGCCTGGCGTGTCGAAGTGGGTACCGGCTTCGTGCAACTGACCTACACCAAGATTTTCATTCTGGTGGCAGCCTTCGTTGGCATGGGCCTGCTCACCTACGTGATCAAGTACACCAAGCTCGGCCGCATGTGCCGTGCCACCCAGCAAGACCGCAAGATGGCCTCGATCCTGGGCATCAACACCGACCGGGTGATCTCCTACGTATTCGTCATCGGTGCGGTGATGGCCGCCCTGGCCGGCGTGCTGATTACCATGAACTACGGCACCTTCGACTTCTACGCCGGCTTCATCATCGGCATCAAGGCGTTCACCGCCGCGGTGCTCGGTGGTATCGGCTCGCTGCCTGGCGCCATGCTCGGCGGGATCATCCTGGGCATTTCCGAGTCGCTGTTCTCTGGCCTGATCAACTCCGACTACAAGGACGTGTTCAGCTTCTCGCTGCTGGTGATGATCCTTATCTTCCGCCCGCAAGGCCTGCTGGGCCGCCCGCTCGTGGCTAAGGTGTGAACATGTCCATTGCCAAAACTGCCTCTGTTCCTGAAACCAAAGGTTTCGATATCAAACGCAGCCTGCTGGAGACCATCGTCGCCGGCCTGCTGGCACTCATCGTGTTTGGCCCTGTCGTCGGCGTGGTGCTCGACGGCTACACCTTCAATGCCGAGCCGCGGCGTGTGGCCTGGCTGGTCGGCGGGGTGATGCTGGGGCGCTTCCTGCTCAGCCTGTATCTGCAGACTGCCGCCGGCTCGCGCATGCTCCAAGGCTTCGAAAGCGGCGGCTCGGGCGTGCATGTGCGCGCGCCGAACTACGTATCGCGGCTGCGCTATATCATCCCTGCGCTGGTGGTGATTGCCATCGTCTTCCCGATCTTCGCCAACAAGTACCTGCTGACCGTGGTCATCCTCGGCCTGATCTACGTGCTGCTGGGCCTGGGGCTGAACATCGTGGTCGGCCTGGCCGGCCTGCTCGACCTGGGCTACGTGGCGTTCTATGCCATCGGCGCGTACGGCCTGGCGCTGGGTTACCAATACCTTGGCCTGGGCTTCTGGAGCGTGCTGCCTCTGGCCGCCATCGCAGCGGCGCTGGCGGGGTGCATACTCGGCTTCCCGGTGCTGCGAATGCACGGCGACTACCTGGCGATCGTGACCTTGGGCTTTGGCGAGATCATCCGCCTGGTGCTGAACAACTGGTTGTCGTTCACCGGCGGCCCGAACGGCATGCCGGCACCGGCGCCCACCTTCTTCGGCCTGGAGTTCGGCCGCCGGGCCAAGGACGGCGGGGTACCGATCCACGAGTTCTTCGGCTTCGATTACAACGCCAACCTCAAGTTCGTGTTCATCTACGCGGTGCTGTTCATCGTCGTGCTGGCAGTGCTGTACATCAAGCACCGCCTGACCCGCATGCCGGTCGGCCGTGCCTGGGAAGCGCTACGCGAAGACGAGATCGCCTGCCGCTCGATGGGCCTGAACCACGTGCTGGTCAAGCTCTCGGCGTTTACTCTGGGTGCTTCCACCGCCGGCCTGGCCGGGGTGTTCTTTGCCACCTACCAAGGCTTCGTCAACCCGTCGTCGTTCACCTTCTTCGAGTCAGCGCTGATCCTCGCCATCGTCGTGCTCGGTGGCATGGGCTCGACCGTGGGCGTGGTGATCGCGGCCTTCGTGCTGACCGTGGCGCCCGAGTTGCTGCGCAGCTTCTCCGAATACCGCGTGCTGCTGTTCGGTGTGCTGATGGTGCTGATGATGATCTGGCGACCGCGTGGGCTGATCCGCATCAGCCGTACCGGTGTGACCCCGCGTAAAGGAGTGGCGCCATGAGCGACGATATCATTCTCTCGGTCGACAACCTGATGATGCAGTTCGGTGGCATCAAGGCGCTCAGCGATGTCAGCCTGAAGGTCCGGCGCAACCAGATCTTTGCACTTATCGGCCCTAACGGTGCGGGCAAGACCACTGTGTTCAACTGCCTGACCGGGTTCTACAAGGCGAGTGGCGGGCGCATCGAGCTGAACGTGCGCGGCAGCCACACCAATGTCATCCAGCTGCTGGGCGAGCGCTTCCAGGCGGCAGACTTCGTCTCCCCGGCGCGCTTTGCCAACCGCATGTACTACAAGATGTTCGGCGGTACCCACCTGGTCAACCGCGCCGGCCTGGCACGCACCTTCCAGAACATTCGCCTGTTCAAGGAAATGTCGGTGGTGGAGAACCTGCTGGTGGCCCAGCATATGTGGGTCAACCGCAACCTGCTGGCCGGGGTGCTCAATACCAAGGCCTACCGCAAGGCCGAGAGCGACGCGCTGGACCACGCATTCTACTGGCTGGAAGTGGTCGATCTGGTCGATTGCGCCAACCGACTGGCTGGCGAGCTTTCGTACGGCCAGCAGCGCCGCCTGGAAATCGCCCGGGCCATGTGCACGCGGCCGAAGATCATCTGCCTGGACGAACCAGCGGCTGGCCTGAACCCGCAGGAAACCGAGGCACTCAGCCGCATGATCCGTGTGCTGCGCGACGAGCATGACATCACCGTGGTGCTGATCGAACACGACATGGGCATGGTCATGAGCATTTCCGACCATATCGTGGTGCTTGACCACGGCAACGTTATTGCCGAAGGCGCGCCGCAGGATATCCGCCACAACCCGACGGTGATCGCCGCCTACCTGGGTGCCGATGAAGAGGAACTGGTATGAGTGCACCCATTCTCGAACTGAAGGACCTGGACGTGTTCTACGGCCCGATCCAGGCGCTGAAAAAGGTCTCGATGCACATCAACGAGGGCGAGACGGTCAGCCTGATCGGTGCCAACGGTGCCGGCAAGTCGACCCTGCTGATGTCGATCTTCGGCCAGCCGCGGGCGGCCTCGGGGCATATCGTGTACCGTGGCACCGACATCACTCGCAAGTCGTCGCACTACATCGCTTCCAACGGCATCGCTCAGTCGCCGGAAGGGCGCCGGGTGTTCCCCGACATGACCGTCGAGGAAAACCTGATGATGGGCACCATCCCCATCGGCGACAAGCATGCCGACGAAGACATGCAGCGCATGTACGAGCTGTTTCCGCGCCTGAAAGAACGGCGTAACCAGAGGGCCATGACCATGTCTGGTGGCGAGCAGCAGATGCTGGCGATTGCCCGCGCGCTGATGAGCCGGCCAAAGCTGCTGCTGCTGGATGAGCCATCACTGGGGCTGGCGCCGATCGTGGTCAAGCAGATCTTCTCGACCTTGCGTGAGCTGGCCAAGACCGGGATGACCATCTTTCTGGTGGAGCAGAACGCCAACCATGCGCTGAAACTGTCGGACCGGGCTTATGTGATGGTCAACGGACAGATTCGCATGAGCGGCACGGGGCAGGAGCTATTGGTCAACGAGGAAGTCCGTAACGCCTATCTCGGCGGGCATTGAGTTGCATTCGGGGGCCGCTTTGCGGCCCTTTTCGCCGGCAAGCCAGCTCCCACAGGTACTGCGCTGCCTTCGGGGCCTGGGGGGGCCCTGTGGGAGCTGGCTTGCCGGC
>NZ_JBNRIJ010000004.1:25388-28946 GCF_053557675.1 Pseudomonas sp. XP1
CCCATCCCAAGCCCTTGTTTCCACAGGCCCGATCTTTTCCACGGTTAATGTGGAACCGCCTGTGGAAAACATGGTGGCATCTCGCTCAAGCCCTTTGATGCCAAGCCCTGCAGCTTAATGATCATTTTTTGATCACAGGCGCCTTGTGGATTGTTTTTCCAGGTTTTTCAAAGCCCTGCATTCATTCCAAGGTCCGTGCAAAGCCTGTGGATAAACCTGTGAAGAAACCTTGGACAGACCGCTGCAGGCTGCATGCTTGGAAGCCTTGCGCCAGCATCGAAAAGATATCCACCGACCATGAGTCGCTGAAAGGGTTCCGCACCGTCGACAAGTTGCCCCCAATCCGTGGGGAAAGTCTTGTGGATAACATGCGCATAGCTGCTGCCGAGCCCTCTGCTGCGGGGCTTTGGCGAATATGATCAAAAAATGAACAGTGCTGTAGGCGGGTTGCTGCAAGCGCCCGGCGCGGGCATGCTGCAAGCCTGCCGATGACAACCTACCGTGAGGAACAGAGCATGACGTCCACCGTATTCATCACTGGCGCGACTTCCGGCTTCGGCGAGGCCACAGCCCGCCGCTTCGCCGAAGCCGGCTGGAAGCTGGTGCTCACTGGCCGCCGCAAGGAGCGCCTGGATGCCCTGTGCGCCGAACTATCGGCCAAGACCGAAGTACATGGTCTGGTGCTCGATGTACGTGACCGCAAGGCCATGGAGCAGGCCATCGCCAACCTGCCGGCCGGCTTTGACAAGCTGCGCGGCCTGGTCAACAACGCAGGCCTGGCGCTGGGTGTGGACGCGGCACAGAACTGCAGCCTGGACGACTGGGAAACCATGGTCGACACCAACATCAAGGGCCTGATGTACACCACCCGCCTGCTGCTGCCACGGCTTATCGCCCATGGCCGTGGGGCGTCGATCCTCAACGTAGGTTCGGTGGCGGGCAACTACCCGTACCCGGGCAGCAACGTGTACGGCGGCACCAAGGCCTTCGTCGGCCAGTTCTCGTTGAGCCTGCGCTGCGACCTGCGGGGTACGGGGGTGCGGGTGAGCAACATCGAGCCGGGCCTTTGCGAGAGCGAGTTTTCGCTGGTGCGTTTCGGCGGTGACCAGGCCAAATACGACGCGACCTACGCTGGTGCCGAGCCGATCCAGCCGCAGGACATTGCCGAGACCATCTTCTGGATCCTCAACCAGCCGGCGCATATCAACATCAACAGCCTCGAGCTGATGCCGGTGAGCCAGGACTGGGCAGGGTTCTCGATCGACCGCTCCACCAAGGGCTAGGTTTCAGGGCAGATAAACAAATTGCCGGGGCTGCTTTGCAGCCCTTTCGCGACACAAGGCCGCTCCTACAGGATAAGTGCACATCTCAAGTGGTGTGCAGTACCTGTGGGAGCGGGCGTGCCCGCGAATACGTCAGCCCAGGCGCTGCAATCCTTCCAGGCAAGTCGCCAAATGATAGGGCGTAGTAGAAGGCATATCATGCCGACTAACCGCCCCCTCGCCATCCCGGCACTCATACCAGCCCGCCTCACGCAGGAACTGCGCTTCCAGCGCCTGCAACTGCCCGGCCAGCTTCGCTTCGCCCCCAGTCCGCAACACCAGCGCCCGCAGGTATTCCGCCTGCGCCCAGATCCGCTGGGTGGCGTCGAGTACCTGACCATTCACATCCAGCATCGCCAGCACAGCGGCATCCTTCACACCATGCTGCTCGGCGTAGCCGAAGGCCCGGTCGATGGACGCATGCAGCGGCGTATCACGCAGCAGCGGAGAGGTATGCAGCAGGTAGAACCACTCGAACTGGTGCCCCGGCTCGAACCAGTTATCCACAGTACCGAGTGGCTTTTCCAGCATCAGGCCGTGGGCCGGTTCGATGAAGTGTGCCTGCAGCGCCTCGCACAGTTGTAGCAGCGACTGCCGGGTATGCTCGTCGTCACGCACCGCCAGCACCTGCAGGAAGGCTTCGGCCAGGTGCATCTGCGGGTTTTGCAGCGGGCCGCTGGCAAGGTCTGCCCAGTCTTCAGCGAGGCTGGCTTCGTACAGGCCATCGTCGCGGGCGAACTGCTGGTCGATGATGTCCAGCGCGGCGTTCAGCGTGGACTCCACCAGGTTTTCACGCACCTTGCCCCAGTAATGCGCACAGGCAAACACGATGAAGGCGTGAGTGTAGAGATCCTTTCGCCGGTCCAGCGGTTTGCCGTGGGCGTCGATGCTGTAGAACCAGCCGCCGTGTTCGGTGTCGTGGAAGTGCTTCTGCAGCGAGCGGAACAAGGCGGCCGCTCGCTCGGCTGCGCCCGGTTGCCCGATGCGGCTGCTGAACAGGTAAAGCTGACGTGCGCAGGCCATGGCCCGGTAGCGCTGCACCGGCAATGGTTGGTGCTGGGCGTCCAGGGCCTCGTAGGGCAGGGCCATGTCGGCGTTCCAGCCCGGGCCTTGCCACAACGGCACGATGCGTTCGGCGAAGTGCTGGTTGAAGCGGGCCAGTTCGGGCAGGGTGGGGCGGGGGTCGGACATTTCGGCGCTCGTCGCTGTCGGGCAGGGCGCCATGGTAGCAGAACTGGGTTGTGGGTAGCCTGTGCCGGCCTGCCCTCAGGTTCGGTGCCGTACCTGTGGGAGCGGGTTCATCGATGCGTCGAACCGCCGCGAAGAGGCCAGTACAGGCTATCAATCAGCTCGGGTTGCCGAGCCCCTGCCAATGTCGCGCCCCCACGAAGATGAAGCGCAACTGCTGGGTGATCTTTTCCTGCGGCGTCAACGCCTGTGGATAACCCGCTTCGGGGCTGTCGATAAGCTCTGGCAGGGTGGCGAACACGGTCTTTACTACCAGGTCGGCCATCACCGCCAGCGCGGCGCTGTCCAGATGCTGCCAGCGCTTCATCCGCGCCAGGTCGGTGGCCAGGTCGTCGCTGATGTCCTGGCGCAGGCGGGCAATGGCCTGGCGTACGGCCTGCGAACCGCCGTACTGCTCACGGGCGAGGAACAGGAACTGTGCGCGGTGGGCGGCGACCACGTCGAGGAAGATGCGCACCGAGGCGTCGGTGATGCCGCCCAGTTCGAATTCATTCTGGCGCACCAGGCGGATGGTCTGGCGGAAGGTAGTGTCGACCTCGGCAACCAGGGCCAGGCCCAAGGCGTCCATGTCGGAAAAATGCCGGTAGAAGCCGGTGGGTACGATGCCGGCCGTCTTCGCCACTTCGCGCAGGCTGATACTGCCGAAACCACGGCCACTCTCCATGAGCTGGCAGGCGGCATCGAGCAGGGCCTGGCGGGTCTGTTGCTTCTGTTCGGCGCGCGGCAGCATGGTGCGGGCTTCTGTGGCGGTAAGGCTGGGCACTCTAGTTAAAAAAACAAAGCCCGGTCAATGGACCGGGCATGGAGGGGAGCAGGCGTTGTGACAGAGGTTGTTCTTTTCGGCCATGGTGATCAGCTCACACGGCTGAGTTCAACCAAGCGATCAGAACCACCTTCGGCAACGCGGCCACTGCGTTCGATCAGGCGGTCGGAGCCACCTTCGGCAACACGGCCACTGCGTTCGATCAGGCGGTCGGAGCCACCTTCG
>NZ_JBNRIJ010000004.1:29070-41363 GCF_053557675.1 Pseudomonas sp. XP1
CCACTACGTTCGATCAGGCGGTCAGAGCCACCTTCGGCAACACGGCCACTGCGTTCGATCAGGCGATCAGCACCACCTTCGGCAACGGTTTTCAGCGGCTGGGCGATTTCGGCAGCGCTGGAGCGCGATTCGGCGGTCAGGTGTTGCTCGTCGGCTGGCAGGGCAAAAGCGTTGGCGGCCAGGATGGACAGGGTCAGGGTCAGCAGATGGCGTTTCATGATTTCGGTGCTCCTCTCGGGGGCTGGAAAGTGGGTACGGAGCCAATGCTACGCCGGGTAACGCCAGAGAGAAGTTCATACGGGTAATGGTAACAATCGACCGTATTGATAGAGGCGGCAAGCTGCTCTAGAAAGCACCTTTCAGGCCGTAAAGTGGCAATTTGATAGCGATACTTGCGGGTAACACGTATGTCCTGGCGCAACGAATTGCTGAGCAAAAGGCCAGGAAAAACTCGCTATCATGGCGCCATCGATAAAACCCCACGGGTTTTCATCAGTCCGAGATATTGAGTGCCACCGTTGCACCTGTTCTGTGCCATACCGCAAGGAGAATCACGCAATGACGCGTCCCGCCAGAATCCTCGTCTGGACCTTCACCAGCCTGCTGACCCTGCTGGCGATCCTGGTGGTGGTGATCGCTACCTTCGACTGGAACCGCGTCAAGCCCCTGCTCAACGAGAAAGTCTCCGAGGCCCTGCAGCGGCCTTTCGCGATCAATGGCAACCTTGCCGTGGACTGGCGCACCGAACCAGAGGAGGGGGGCTGGCGTGCCTGGGTGCCCTGGCCGCACTTCATCGCCGAAGACCTGACTCTGGGCAACCCCGAGTGGCTCAAGGAACCGAAGATGGTCGGCCTGGAGCGCGTGGCGTTCCGCCTGGCGCCGCTGCCGCTGCTGTTCCAGCAGATCAGCATCCCGCGCATCGACCTGACTAAGCCTACCGCCAGCCTTACCCGCCTGGCCGATGGCCGCGCCAACTGGGTCTTCGATTTCGGCCCCAAGGATGAAAACGCAGAACCTTCCAAATGGCAGTTGGACATTGGCGCCATCGGCTTCGACCAGGGCAATGTCAGCTTCGATGACCAAACCCTGAAAACCAGCATGAAGGTGCAGATCGACCCGCTGGGCAAGCCTGTCCCGTTCAGCGATATCGTCGGCAAGGCCAGCGCCGAGAGGACCGGTGCCGCGCAGGACTACGCCTTCGGGCTCAAGGCCCAGGGCCGCTACAAAGGCCAGCCGGTGTCCGGTACCGGCAAGATCGGTGGCCTGCTGGCCCTGCAGGACGCCAGCCAGCCGTTCCCGCTGCAGGCTGACGTGCGTATCGCAGACACCCACGTGGTGCTCGCCGGTACCCTGACCGACCCGCGCAACCTCGGCGCCCTCGACCTGCGTCTGCGCCTGTCCGGGGCCAGCCTGGGCAACCTCTACCCGTTGACCGGCGTGACCTTGCCCGACACCCCGGCCTATTCCACCGACGGCCACCTCAGCGCCAACCTGCACGCGGCGCAGGGGGCGACTTTCAACTACCAGGGCTTCAACGGCACGATCGGTGACAGCGATATCCATGGCGACCTGGCCTTCGTTGCCAGCCAGCCACGGCCCAAGCTGTCCGGCAACCTGGTGTCCAACCAGTTGCTGTTCAAGGACCTGGCGCCGCTGATCGGCGCCGACTCCAATGCCGAGCAGAAGGCCCGCGGGGGTGCCAGCAAGCAGCCGGCGGGCAAGGTGCTGCCGGTGGAAGAGTTCCGCACCGAGCGCTGGCGCGCGATGGACGCCGACGTCACCTTCGCTGGCAAGCGCATCGTGCACAGCGCGCAACTTCCGTTCAACGACCTGTCGGCCCATGTGATCCTGGAAGACGGCCTGCTGCGCCTGGAGCCTCTGCGTTTTGGCGTGGCTGGTGGCAACCTGGCTTCCAGGATCCGTCTGGATGGCCGCAATGTTCCGTTGCAGGGGCGTGCCCGGCTGACGGCGCGGGGCTTCAAGCTCAAGCAGTTGTTCCCCTCCTTCGCGCCGATGCAGACAAGCTTCGGTGAGTTGAATGGCGATGCCGATATCACCGGCCGGGGTAACTCGGTGGCCGCCTTGCTGGGCACGGCCAATGGCGACCTGCGCATGCTGATCAACGATGGTGCCATCAGCCGCAGCCTGATGGAGATTGCCGGGCTGAACGTGGGCAACTATGTGGTCGGCAAGCTGTTTGGCGATGAGGATGTGAAGATCAACTGTGCAGCGGCTGACGTGGGTATCAAGGATGGCCTGGCGACCACGCGCCTGTTCATCTTCGATACCGAGAACGCGATCATCTACATCAACGGCACGGCCAATTTCGCCACGGAGCAGCTGGACCTTAAAATTACCCCTGAATCGAAAGGGTTGCGGCTGTTCTCGCTGCGCTCGCCGCTGTATGTACGCGGGGCGTTCGCCAAGCCCAGTGCCGGGGTGCAGGCGGTGCCGCTGGCGTTGCGCGGGGCGGGGATGGTGGCGTTGGGCGTGGTGGCCGGGCCGGCGGCGGGGTTGCTGGCGCTGATTGCGCCTAGCAGTGGGGATGATCCCAACCAGTGCACGCCGCTGCTGCAGCAGATGAAGGCGGGCAAGGCGCCGGCGGTGGTGAAGGAGCGGAAATAGCAGAGGGCCGCTTCGCAGCCCAATCGCCGGCAAGCCAGCTCCCACAGGGACTCCACAGACCTCAAGGCTCGTGCAATACCTGTGGGAGCCGGCTTGCTGGCGAATGGGGCGCAAAGCGCCCCCAGCAATTACAAGCCTTGCAACAGGTCGGACATATCGTCCGCGTGCTCTTCTTCCTGCGCGAGGATGTCTTCAAAAATCCGCCGCGTAGTCGGATCTTTATCTCCAATGTACTGAATGATCTCGCGATAGCTATCGATGGCGATCCGCTCCGCCACCAAGTCTTCCAGCACCATCTCCTTCAATGAAGTGCCCGCCACATATTGGGCATGAGACCGCTGGCTCAGGTTGTCCGGGTTGAAATCCGGCTCTCCACCTAACTGCACGATCCGTTCGGCAAGCTTGTCGGCGTGCTCGGCTTCCTGGTTGGCATGCTCGAGGAATTCGTCGGCAGCCACGCTGGCCTTGATGCCGCTTGCCATGAAGTAATGACGCTTGTAGCGCAGCACGCAGACCAGCTCGGTGGCCAGTGAATCATTGAGCAGGCGCAGGATCTGTTGGCGATCAGCATCGTAGCCCTCGGTCACCGCACCTTGCTCGACATGCTGGCGGGCACGTTCGCGCAGGGTTTGCACATCGGTCAATTCAGTCGCATTCATGTTCATCTCCTGGAACATCAGGGTGGTCATGGGTATGGCCTGGAAGGCTTAGGCGCCGTGGACGGCGTCGCTGTCTTCTTCGCGTTGTTTGCAAGTCTTGAAGCCCTTGGCGTCGACATGGCCGGTGGCATCGAAACGCACGTAGTAGGGCTGCTGGTGGCCATCGTGGTTGAGGATGTAGTCGTTGCAGGTGCCGCCATGGGGAAGGTCGATCACGTTGGACGGGCTGCCGCCGATGGCGATGACTTTCTGCATGGTCATGCCTTTTTCCACCTGCTTGACCAGCGGCTCGTCGCGGTAGGTGACGTAGTCCACCGGGTTTTCCGGGCGGCTGCCGCAGGCGGCGAGGGTGGCGCTTGCCAGAAGGATTGCCAGGGTCTGCTTGTACATGGTCCCGCTCCTTGCAAAGGGTCTGTGTGGTTTGGAACCGCAGCGCGCGCCGGGAGTTCGATTGCGATGGTCATCAATGCCGCTGTAGTGTTGGCCGGTCGTCCACGGAAAGGGGCTGGGGCAATGCAGCAGGAATTGGCCACGCGATACCCGTTGGTGCTGGTGCCAGGCATGCTCGGTTTTGTCCGGGTAGTGCTCTACCCCTACTGGTTCGGCATCGTGCCGGCCCTGCGCAAGGGCGGGGCGCAGGTGTTCCCGGTGCAGGTTTCGCCGCTGCATTCCAGCGAGGTGCGCGGCGAGCAGTTGCTGGCGATCATCGAAGACATCTGCCTGCGTACCGGAGCGGAAAAGGTCAACCTCATCGGCCACAGCCAGGGCGCCCTGAGCGCGCGCTATGCGGCTGCCAGGCGGCCCGGGCGGGTGGCCTCGGTCACTTCGGTGGCGGGGCCCAACCATGGCTCGGAGCTGGCCGACTACCTGGAGCGTACGGCACCGGGCGATTCCCCACAGGGGCGCATCCTGAAGGCTGTGCTGCATGGCTTGGCCGTGCTGCTGGTGTGGCTGGAAACCGGCTGGCGCCGCGACCCGCTGCCGGTGGATGTACACGCCTCGCACCAATCGTTGACCAGCGCCGGGGTGGCGCTGTTCAACCAGGCTTATCCACAGGGGTTGCCAGATTCCTGGGGCGGGGAAGGGGCCTATGAGGTCGATGGCGTGCGCTATTACTCCTGGTCCGGCACCTTGCAGCCCGGCCTGACCGACCAGCGGCGCAACCGTTTCGACGGCAGTAGCCACTTCTGCCGCCTGTTCGCGCGCAGCTTCGTCAAGGAAAAGGGCCATTGCGACGGCATGGTCGGGCGCTTCAGTTCGCACCTGGGGCAGGTGATTGGCGACGATTACCCGCTCGACCACCTGGATATCGTCAACCAGTCGCTTGGTGCGGTGGGCAAGGGTGCCGAACCGGTGCGGCTGTTCACCGAACATGCCGCCCGGCTCAAGGCGGCAGGGCTCTAGCGACGAATCGGTGTGGTCCAGCGCTCGGCCAGCACCACGCCCGCCAGGGTCAGCAGGCCGCCGACCAGGTGATAGCGGGCCAGCTGCTCGTCGAGCACCACGGCGGCGATCAGTGCCGTGACCAGCGGCAGCAGGTTGAAGAACAGCGTGGTGCGGCTGGGCCCCAGGCGGTGGACGGCTTGCATCCACACCAGGGGCGCGATCATCGAGGCCAGTACACAGGCGTACAGCACCAGGCCGATGTTGCGGCTGTTCAGGCCAGTCTTGTCCGACAGCAGGAACAGCGGCAACAGCACGACGATGGCTACCAGCACCTGCAGGTACAGCAGCTGCATCGGCGGCAGGCGCAGCTGCCATTTCTTCAGCAGGAGGCTGTACAGCGCGTAGGCCAGCGTGGCCACCAGCATCAGCAAGTCGCCGCTGTTCAGGCCTTGTTGCAGAAGGTTGGCGGGGTGGCCGGCACTGACCACTTCAAGCACGCCGAAAAATGACACCAGCGCGCCCAGCAAGGCGCCGTAGCTCAGGCGCTGGCCCAGCCAGGCGATGGACAGTGCCAGTGACATCAGTGGCATCAGCGAAAGAATGATGCCCATGTTGGTGGCGCTGGTGATGCCGGCAGCGAAGTAGGCCAGGCTCTGGTACATCGCCATGCCCAGCACGCCCAGCACGAAAACCTTGCCCAGGTGCGGGCGAATGGCCGCGCGATTGCGCCACACGGTGGGCAGCAGGAACGGCGTGAACAACAGCGCGGCCAGCAGCCAGCGGTAGAAGCCGATCTCGGCGGGGTGAATGGCCCCAGCGGACATCTTGGTGACCACGGTGTTGCCGGCCCATATCAGGATGGCGGTCAGGGGGAACAGGTAGTTCATGTAGCGGCTTACTCGTTTTGGACTGATTGGGGCTGCTTTGCAGCCCATCGCGACACAAGGCCGCTCCTACAGGTATCGCACAGGCCCGGAAGGCAACGCGGGTTCCTGTAGGAGCGGCCTTGTGTCGCGATGGCCTGCGCAGCAGGCCCCGATGGCAGCCATTATCAACTGTCTGTCAACAAGCCTATACTCCTATCCAGACAACCCACCCCGCAAAGCAGACAGCATGCCGCGCAAATACCTCGACATTCCTCAGTTCACCCGGCTCCCGGCCCCGGTGTACTTCCGCCACGACGAGTTCGGTGCCGACACCCATAGCGCCTTGCATCGCCACGCCTGGGGCCAGCTCAATTACACCGCCCACGGCGTGATGCACCTGGAGGTCGCCGGCCAGCACTTCCTGTCCCCACCGCAATACGCCGTGTGGGTGCCACCCGACACCGAGCATGGCTGCTACAACCCGCAGGCCATCGTCTACCGTTCGGTCTACCTGGACCGCAGCCTGTGCGCCGCACTGCCGAAGCAACCGTGCAGCCTGATGATCAGCGACATCCTCAAGGCCATCCTCGCCGACTTTGCCCGGCGCGACCTGCGGGTGGCCGAGGGCGAGCGCGACCAGCGCCTGGTGCAAGTGCTGCTCGACCAGTTGCTGCTGGCTCCCACCCAGGCCTGCTACCTGCCGTTTGCCCACAGCGAAGGCTTGCGACAGGTGCTCGATGGCCTTGGTGCCGAGCCAGGCGACAACCGTCCGCTAGCCGACTGGGCCGCCCGTGTGCATGTAAGCGAACGTACCCTGGCCCGCCAGTTCCTGCGTGAACTGGGCATCAGTTTTGGCGAATGGCGCCTGCGCCTGCGCTTTCTGCGCGCCATCGAAGCGCTGGAGGCCGGCCAGCCGATCCAGGCCATCGCCTTCGACCTGGGTTACAGCAGCGCCTCGGCGTTTATCGCCATGTTCCAGCGCCAGGCCCGGTGCACGCCCGAGCAATACCGCCGCCAGGCACGGGCAGGGCGTTGAGAATTCTTGGCTACACTCAGCTCGACCCCCGTGCATCGGGCACGGAGCCAAGGAGACTACTCCATGAAAGTGCTGCAAATCCCCTTACTGGTATTGGCGGTGTTGTTCAGCGCCCAAGGCTTCGCTGCCAATACCGCGCAGCAGGAAAAGATGAAAACCTGCAACGCCGACGCCACCGCCAAGGCCCTCAAGGGCGATGAGCGCAAAGCTTTCATGAGCACCTGCCTGAAGAAGGATGTGCCGCAAACCCAGCAAGAGAAGATGAAAACCTGCAACGCCGACGCCACCACCAAGGCCCTGAAGGGTGACGAGCGCAAAGCGTTCATGAGCGACTGCCTGAAGAAGAAATGACCTGCGCCTATGCCTGCAGACGTAAGGCTGGCAGACTGCGGGTCTTTCCCGTTGTCTGCCGTTGAGGCTGTATGACCTTCACCCCCCGCCAGGCCACCCTGGCCAGCTGGATCATCGTGTTTGCCGGCCTGTTGCTGGCGTTGCCCCTGAAATTGCTGCCGAGCCTGCTGGCCGGCCTGCTGGTGTTCGAGCTGGTCAACATGCTCACGCCGCGGCTGCAGCCGTTGATTGCCGGGCAGCGCGCCCGTTGGCTGGCTGTAGCGCTGCTCGGCACGCTGGTGGTCAGCACCCTGACCCTGCTGTTTGCCGGTGCTTTCAGCTTTTTGCTGCACGAGGCGGAAAACCCCGGGGCCTCGCTGGACAAGTTCATGGCCCTGGTGGAGCGCGCCCGTAGCCAGCTGCCGCCGTTCATCGAAGGCTACCTGCCGGCCAGTGCGGCGGAGTTCAAGGTGGCCATCGGTGACTGGATCAAGAGCCACTTGAGCGACCTGCAGCTGGTGGGCAAGGGCATGGCGCACATGTTCGTCACCCTGTTGATCGGCATGATCCTCGGCGCCATCGTCGCGTTGCAGCGCATCCCCGATATCTCCCGGCGCAAGCCGCTGGCGGCGGCGCTGTTCGAGCGCCTGAGCCTGCTGGTGCAGGCGTTTCGCAACATCGTCTTCGCGCAGATCAAGATTTCGCTGCTCAACACCACCTTCACCGGCATCTTCCTGGCCGTGGTACTGCCGATGTTCGACGTGCACTTGCCACTGACCAAGACGCTGATCGTGCTGACCTTCCTGCTGGGCCTGCTGCCGGTGATCGGCAACCTGATGTCGAACACCCTGATCACCATCGTCGGCCTGTCGCTGTCGGTCTGGGTGGCGGCGGCGGCGCTGGGTTACCTGATCGTCATCCACAAGGTCGAATACTTCCTCAACGCGCGGATCGTGGGCGGGCAGATCAGTGCCAAGTCGTGGGAACTGCTGCTGGCGATGCTGGTGTTCGAAGCGGCGTTCGGGCTGCCGGGAGTGGTGGCGGGGCCGATCTACTATGCCTACCTGAAGAGTGAGCTGAAGCGGGCCGAACTGGTCTGATTCTTTATTGACCAGTACCGGCCTCTTCCCGGGTAAACCCGCTCTCACAGGTACGCCACTTTTCTCAAGGCTTGCGGGGACCCTGTGGGAGCGGGTTTACCCGCGAAGAGGCCGGCACAGGTGAAAGGGATGGCTCAGGCTACGCCGTAGCGCTTGCGCGCCTCGATGGCCAGCCCGCTACCAATGCTGCCAAAGATGTTGCCTTCCACATGCCGCGCATTCGGCAGCATCGCCGACACGCTGTTGCGCAGCGCCGGAATCCCGCTGGAACCACCGGTGAAGAACACCGTATCGACCTGGGTCTGGCTGACGCCAGCCTTGGCCAGCAGTTCGCTGACGCTACCACGCACTCGCTCCAGCAACCCTTCGATAGCCCCTTCGAACAGCGCCCGTGACAGGTCCACGCCCAGCTCGCGCTCGATGCGGCCGAGGTCGACGTGGCGGCTCTGCTGCTCGGTCAGCTCGATCTTGCTGGCCTCAACTTCCATCGCCAACCAGTGCCCGGCACGCTCTTCGATCAGCTTGAACAGGCGGTCGATGCCCAGCGTGTCCTCGATGTCATAGCGCATGCTGCCCAGCGCCAGCTGCGACTTCTGCGAGTACAGGGCGTTGATGGTGTGCCAGGTGGCGAGGTTGAGGTGATAGCTGGTCGGCATCAGCGCACCGCTCTTCATGCGGCTGCCATAGCCGAACAACGGCATCACGCCCTGCAGGCTCAGCTGCTTGTCGAAGTCGGTACCGCCAATGTGCACACCGCCGGTGGCGAGGATGTCGCTCTGGCGCTCGGCGACCAGGTGGCGCTCGGGGGACAGGCGGATCAGGGTGAAGTCCGAGGTACCACCGCCAATGTCGACGATCAGCACCAGCTCTTCGCGGCTGATGCTCGACTCGTAGTCGAAGGCCGCGGCAATCGGCTCGTACTGGAACGACACATCCTTGAAGCCGATCTTGCGCGCCACTTCGGCCAGAGTGTCCTCGGCCTCCTGGTCGGCGGCCGGGTCTTCGTCGACGAAGAACACCGGGCGGCCCAGCACCACCTGCTCGAACTCACGCCCGGCAGCGGCCTCGGCGCGTTTTTTAAGCTCGCCGATGAACATGCCCAGCAGGTCCTTGAACGGCAGGGCGCTGCCCAGCACGCTGGTGTCATGCTTGATCAGCTTGGAGCCCAGCAGGCTTTTCAGCGAACGCATCAGGCGGCCTTCGTAGCCTTCCAGGTACTCCTGCAATGCCAGGCGACCATATACCGGGCGACGCTCCTCGATGTTGAAGAACACCACCGAGGGCAAGGTGATCTTGCCGTCTTCCAGGGCAATCAGCGACTCGGCGCCGGGGCGGTGCCAGCCGACCGTGGAGTTGGAGGTGCCAAAGTCGATGCCCAGGGCGCGGGCCGGGGATACGTCAGACATGGGAAATGAGCTTCCGGAGGCAAAACGGCCGCGCAGTGTATGCCAGTTGGCTACAGAATCAAGACCGGTCGTCTGCCATGGAGCAAACCCAAGGCGGTCTTGAAAGGCTATGCTTGACCCCTATCTTCTTTTGCAACACGCACATTCACATTGGTGATCCATAGATGGACTTCAAAGACTATTACAAGATACTCGGCGTAGAGCCCACGGCGGACGACAAGGCGATCAAGGCCGCGTACCGCAAGCTGGCGCGCAAGTATCACCCCGATGTCAGCAAGGAGCGCGACGCCGAGGAAAAATTCAAGGAGGCCAACGAGGCCTACGAAGTGCTGGGCGACGCGCAGAAACGTGCCGAATTCGACGAAATCCGCAAGTACGGCGGCCAGCATGGCCGACCGTTCCAGGCACCACCGGGCTGGGAAAGCCGCGGTGGTGGCGGTGGTTTCGAAGGCGGTGATTTTTCCGACTTTTTCAGCTCGATCTTTGGTGGCCGAGGTGGCAACCCATTCGGTGGTGCCCGGCAGCAGCAACGCAGCGCCGGTAGGCGGGGGCAGGACGTGGAGCTAGAACTGGCGGTATTCCTTGAAGAGACCCTGAGCAAGGAGTCCAAGCAGATCAGCTTCCAGGTGCCGCAGACCAACGGCATGGGCCAGCGCACCGGCTTCACTACCAAAACCCTGAACGTGAAGATCCCGGCCGGGGTGACCGATGGCGAGCGCATCCGCCTCAAGGGCCAGGGCGCGCCGGGCAGTGGTGGCGGAGCCAATGGCGACCTGTTCCTGACCATTCGCATGGCACCGCACCCGCTGTTCGATGTCGAAGGTCATGACCTGATCATCACTGTGCCGCTGGCACCGTGGGAGGCAGCACTGGGCACCAAGGTGGCCGTGCCGACCCTGGACGGCAAGATCAACCTCACCATCCGCCCCGACAGCCAGAGCGGCCAGCGCCTGCGCGTACCGGGCAAGGGCCTGGCCAACAAGAGTGGCGAGCGCGGCAACCTTTACGCGCAACTGAAGGTGGTCATGCCGCCAGCATCCGATGAGGCTGCCCGCGAATTGTGGGCCAAGCTTTCCGAGAAGGCTGCGTTCAACCCGAGGACACAATGGAGTAAGTGATCATGAGCAGCACCCTGATCGTTCAACTGGACATGCGTACCTTGTGTCAGGAGGCCGATATCACGGCTGACTGCGTGATCGAAATCGTCGAGCACGGCATTGTCGAACCTTCCGGCCGAACGCCGGAGGACTGGTTGTTCGACGATCAGGCGCCGTTGTTGGCCAAACGTGCGGCGAAGCTGCATCAGGAGCTGGAACTGGAGTGGGAAGGGGTGGCGCTGGCGCTGGAGCTGCTGCAGGAAGTGCAGCAGTTGCGCAGCGAGAACAACATGCTGAGGCAGCGGTTGGGCAGGTTTACCCAGATTTGAGGTTTGCAGGCCCGGCCTCTTCGCGGGTGAACCCGCTCCCACAGGTACGGCGCAGGTCTCAAGGCCTGTGGGGTTTCTGTGGGAGCTGGCTTGCCGGCGATAAGGCCAGTACAGGCAACATCAGTTTCAAGCCGGTTCTGCCCCGGGGTTCAGCACCAGCTGCATGAAGGTCAAATCCAGCCACCGGCCAAACTTCACCCCCACCTGCGGCATCTGCCCGGTCACCACGAAGCCCAGGCGCTCGTGCAGGCGCACCGACGCTGCATTGCCGCTCTCGATAGCCGCTACCATCACATGCTTGCCACACGCCCGTGCACGCTCGACCAGCGCCGCCATCAGCACCGGCCCCAGCCCCTTGCCACGCTGATCGCCACGGACATAAACCGAATGTTCCACGGTGTTGCGAAAGCCCTCGAATGGCCGCCAGTCGCCAAACGACGCATAGCCCAGCACCCCGGTCTCATCCACCGCTACCAGGATCGGGTAGCCCTGCTGCGCCCGTGCATCGAACCAGGCCTGGCGGTTGGCCAGGTCCACCGGGGTTTCATTCCAGATCGCCGTGGTGTTGCGCACCGCGTCGTTGTAGATGTCGAGGATGCCCGGCACGTCGGAAGGCAGGGCGTCGCGGATTTCATGACTCATGACAGCGTCTCGCAGGGTAGTTGCTTGCAGATTAAATGGTTACCAGCCCGCGCACACCTTCGGCCTGCATGTTTTCGCCGCGGCCCCGCTGGATGATCTCGCCACGCGCCATCACCAGGTACTGGTCGGCCAGTTCCTCGGCGAAGTCGTAGAACTGTTCCACCAGCAGGATGGCCATGTCGCCGCGCTCGGCCAAGCGGCGGATGACTGCGCCAATCTCCTTGATCACCGAAGGCTGGATACCCTCGGTGGGCTCGTCGAGGATCAGCAGGCGCGGGCGGCTGGCCAGTGCGCGGCCGATGGCCAGCTGTTGCTGCTGGCCGCCGGACAGGTCACCGCCTCGGCGTTGTTTCATCTGCTCCAGCACCGGGAACAGTTCGTAGATGAAGGGCGGTACCTCGCGAGCTTCACGGGCGGGGAAGCGCGAAAGGCCCATCAGCAGGTTTTCCTCGACGGTGAGGCGCGGGAAGATCTCGCGGCCTTGGGGCACGTAGGCGATGCCGGCGTGGACCCGTTGCTGGGGCTTGAGGCTGGTGATCGGCTTGCCTTCCCATTCGATGCTGCCGTCGCGGGCCGGGACCAGGCCCATCAGGCAGCGCAGCAGGGTGGTCTTGCCCACGCCGTTGCGGCCCAGCAGGCAGGTGACTTCGCCGACCTTGGCTTCGAAGGACAGGCCCCGGAGGATGTGGCTGCCGCCGTAGTACTGGTGCAGGGTGTCGATTTTCAGCATGTGCCTTGCCCTTGAGCCCGGGGCCATCCAGCGGCGCCGAATTGAGCCACTGGCTGGCTCCCGACAGCGACGGCATGGCACCGTAGC